>JBEDGK010000047.1:0-4913 GCA_041174665.1 Pseudomonadota bacterium | reverse complement strand
TGCTGCCGCATGGTTATGAAGGTCAGGGCCCGGAGCACTCGTCGGCACGTATCGAGCGCTTCCTGCAGCTTTCCGCCGACAACAACATGCAATTGGTGCAGCCGACCACGGGCGCGCAAATCTTCCATCTGCTGCGCCGTCAGATGATCCGCCTGTTCCGCAAGCCCTTGGTGATCTTCACGCCCAAATCCCTGTTGCGCAACAAGGATGCTGGTTCGCCTCTGTCCGATCTGGTCAAGGGTTCATTCCAGACCGTGATCGGCGAAGTCGACAGCAGCATCGATGCGAAGAAGGTCAAGCGCGTACTGGCTTGCTCGGGCAAGGTGTATTACGACCTCGTGAATGCGCGCAAGGAGCGCGGCGCAAGCGATATCGCCATCATTCGCGTTGAGCAACTGTATCCGTTCCCGCACAAGGCTTTCTCGGCTGAGCTGAAGGCTTTCCCGAATTTCAATGAACTGGTCTGGGTGCAAGACGAGCCGCAGAACCAGGGTGCGTGGTTCCAGATCCAGCACAACATTCTCGAGAACCTGAACGATGGCCAGAAACTGGCTTACGCAGGTCGCCCCGCGAGCGCATCCCCCGCTGTCGGTTATTACGACAAGCATTATGCGCAGCAAAAGGCGCTGATCGATACGGCATTCTCGAAGCTCAAAGGCTTCATCCTGACCAAATAAAGACCCCGCGGTGTGCCGGAAGCCGGCCCACTGTGCGAACAACCCGAAACGGAGAGTGAAATGGCAATTCTGGAAGTCCAGGTACCCCAGCTGTCGGAGTCGGTCGCAGAAGCGACCCTGCTGCAGTGGCACAAAAAAGCCGGTGAGGCTGTGGCCCGCGACGAAAACCTGATCGATATTGAAACCGACAAAGTCGTGCTGGAGCTGCCCGCGCCTGCGCAGGGTGTGATCGTCGAGATCATCAAGGGCGACGGCAGCACCGTGGTCGCTGGCGAAATCATTGCGCGCATTGATACCGAAGCGACAGCGTCAGCCTCTGCGCCGGCGGTAGCGCCGGCGGCTGCCGCTCCGCCAGCAGCACCCGCACCCGCGACAGCCGCGGCACCTGCCGGCGGCGCCATGGCAATGCCCGCAGCCGCAAAAATGCTGGCCGAGAAGAAGATGTCTGCCGACGCCGTGCCCGGCACCGGTCGCGATGGCCGCGTGACCAAGGGCGATGTGATCAATGCGCTCAACAAACCTTCGTCACCCGCCTCGGCGCCGGCCGCGCCCAAGGCCTCGCTGCCCGCAGTCGCTGCGCCGGTCTCGATTGATCTGGGTGACCGCCCCGAGCAGCGTGTGCCGATGAGCCGCCTGCGCGCGCGTATCGCCGAGCGTCTGCTGGAGTCGCAATCGACGAATGCGATTCTGACGACCTTCAATGAAGTCAATATGCAGCCGGTCATGGACCTGCGCAACAAGTACAAGGACAAGTTCGAAAAAGAACATGGCGTGAAGATGGGCTTCATGTCCTTCTTTGTGAAGGCCGCTGTGGCCGCACTGAAGAAGTACCCGGTGCTGAATGCGTCCATCGATGGCAATGATGTGGTCTATCACGGTTACTTCGATGTCGGTATCGCAGTGGGATCACCGCGCGGATTAGTGGTGCCCATCTTGCGCAACGCCGACCAAATGACAATTGCCGACATCGAGAAAAAGATCGGTGAATTCGGTCAGAAAGCCAAGGATGGCAAGCTGACGCTGGATGAACTGACCGGCGGTACCTTCTCGATCTCGAATGGTGGCGTGTTCGGCTCGATGCTGTCGACGCCGATCATCAATCCACCGCAGTCAGCCATTCTCGGTGTGCATGCGACCAAGGAACGCGCCGTGGTTGAAAATGGTCAAATCGTGATTCGTCCGATGAACTACCTTGCCATGTCGTATGACCATCGTCTGATCGATGGTCGTGAGGCCGTGCTCGGACTGGTGGCGATGAAAGAGGCGCTGGAAGATCCGGCCCGTCTGCTGCTGGATCTGTAAGGAGGCGAGCCATGTCCAAGCAATTTGATGTCATCGTCATCGGCGGTGGCCCGGGTGGTTATGTGGCCGCCATTCGCGCTGCCCAACTGGGCTTTTCGGTCGCGTGCATCGACGAGTGGGAAAACGAAAAGGGCGGCCCCGCGCCGGGGGGTACTTGCACCAACGTCGGCTGCATTCCCTCCAAGGCGCTGCTGCAGTCTTCCGAGCATTTCGACCACGCGAATCATGGTTTCGCCGAGCACGGTATCGAGGTCAAGGGCGTCAAGCTCAATCTTGCGCAGATGCTCGCTCGTAAGGATGGCGTGGTCAAACAGAACAACGAAGGCATCCTCTACCTGTTCAAGAAAAACAAGGTCAGCTTCTTCCATGGACGGGGCTCGTTCGCCAACCTGGCGGATGGGCTCTACGAGATCGAGGTGACTGGCGCTTCGGCAGAGAGGCTGCTCGCCAAGCAAGTCATTGTGGCCACCGGTTCGAGTCCCCGCGCACTGCCGAATGTTCCTTTCGATGAGAAGCTCATTTTGTCGAACACGGGCGCGCTGGCAATTGATGCTGTCCCCAAAAAGCTGGGCGTGATAGGCGCTGGCGTGATCGGTCTGGAGATGGGTAGTGTCTGGCGTCGTCTCGGCGCACAAGTCACTGTGCTCGAAGCGCTGCCAACATTTCTGGGGGCGGCCGACGAAACCATTGCGAAAGAGGCGCACAAGCTCTTCGCCAAGCAGGGCCTTGATATACAGATGGGCGTGAAGATCGGTGAAATCAAGTCCGGCAAGGATGTCAGCGTCGAATACACTGATGCCAAGGGTGAATCTCACAAGCTCAGTGTCGACAAGCTGATCATATCAATCGGTCGCGTGCCGAACACTACCGGATTGAACGCAGAAGCCGTGGGCCTTGCACTCGACGAGCGCGGCTTTATCGCGGTAGACGAACACTGCCGTACCAACCTACCCAATGTCTGGGCGGTAGGCGATGTGGTGCGTGGTCCGATGCTGGCGCACAAGGCCGAAGAAGAGGGCGTTGCGGTCGCCGAGCGCATCGCGGGTCAGCACGGTCATGTGAACTTCGTAACTATTCCCTGGGTTATTTATACCTCGCCGGAGATTGCCTGGGTAGGGCGGACCGAGCAGCAGCTGAAAGCCGATGGCGTTGCGTACAAGGCGGGCGCGTTCCCGTTTCTTGCGAATGGGCGCGCACGGGCACTGGGCGACACCTCGGGCATGGTCAAGGTGCTGGCCGATGCAAAAACCGACGAGATCCTTGGCGTGCACATCATCGGACCCATGGCTTCCGAGTTGATTTCCGAGGCTGTTGTGGCAATGGAATTCCGCGCCTCGTCCGAAGACATTGCCCGTATATGCCATGCGCATCCGACGTTATCGGAAGCGACCAAGGAAGCGGCACTGGCGGTGGACAAGCGCGCACTGAACTTTTGACTCGCAGTCGCCCCCTTTTTAGCCGACCAGACAGTGTCTTGCGCAATGCTGATACGATCTTCTGGTCTGACAGGAGCCTTCGCTTGAGATCGTGGATAGTTGTCCCGCTGATGATCTTGCTGGCCTCGTGCGCAAGCACGAAGCCGGCGGAGGATCGCATCGAGATATTGACGACCGCGCGCTCGCAGCCGCTACAGGGAGCGCAGTGCGAGGTCGAGACCGGCGCTGGCCAGTGGACGGTCACGACGCCGGACTCGGTGCAGGTCGGCCAGCCCAAGGGCGACCTCAAAGTGGTTTGCAACAAGGAAGGCTATCGTACCTCCGAGGTCGTCTTCCGTCGCGGCAGTAGCGGCGTGCCCGGCGCAACGCGTGTGGGCGTCGGTATGGGTGGTGGTTTTGGTGGTTACAGCGGCGTCGGCATTTCGCTGGGTTTTGGGTTTCCCCTGTCCTCCGGACGCGCGACCTACCCTTCCCGGGTCGTGGTCGAGATGACGCCGCTGTAGCGGCGACCGAGCTGATGAATGTTCAGGAATTCTACGAAAAGACGCTGGCCGAGCGCGGCTATCAGTCAGATCCGGCGCAGCTTGCCGCGGTAGAGCGTTTGCAGCGCTCCTTCGATGAGTGGCGTGCATACATGTCGCGGCGCTCGTCGCGGCTGCGGCGCATGATCATTCATCCCGATCCTCCAAGAGGTGTGTATCTGTGGGGCGGCGTCGGTCGTGGCAAGTCCTTCCTGATGGATAGTTTCCACGCCGTGATTCCCGTCAGACGCAAGACCCGGGTCCATTTTCATGAGTTCATGCGCGAGGTTCACCGGGCGCTGGACGAAGAAAAAAATGTCGAGAACCCTCTGAATCAGGTCGCGCAAAAGATTGCGCGGCGCTACCGGCTGATTTGCTTTGATGAATTCCATGTGTCCGATATTGCGGACGCGATGATTCTCTACAACCTTCTCAAAGCCTTGTTCGACCAAGGCGTCAGCTTTGTGATGACCTCGAACTATCCCCCGGATGGCTTGTATCCGGATGGCTTGCATCGAGATCGCATGCTGCCGGCCATTGACCTTCTCAAGGAAAAGCTCGACGTGATGGCGGTCGATGCAGGCACCGACTACCGTCGTCGCGTGATGGAAAAAGTCGAGGCTTACCAGACCCCGCTCGGACCCGTTGCCGACAGCGCGCTGCTGCATGCGTTTGTCTCTATCGCCGAAGCTGGGGAGCAGGACCCGCGAATCAAGATAGAATCGCGGGAAATTCGATGTGTACGCCGTGCTGGCGGTGTGGTCTGGTTCGATTTTGCCACCTTGTGCGGTGGGCCGCGCTCGCAAAATGATTACCTTGAGATCGCCAACCGATTTCACACGGTCATCTTGTCTGAGGTACCGCGAATGACTGCCGAGATGGCCTCCGAGGCGCGCCGCTTTACTTGGTTGATCGATGTGCTTTACGATCATCGCGTGAAGCTGATCATCTCGGCGGCGGTGGCGCCGGACCTGCTG
>JBEDGK010000046.1:0-16051 GCA_041174665.1 Pseudomonadota bacterium | reverse complement strand
TATGGTCGCGGACAACGCCAAGCGTCAGCTGACCCTGCAAAGCAGAGTCACTGGTTTTTATGAATCACCGCGCTGAACAAATATACCCAGGATGCGCAGACCATGAAAAAAAATACTCTCGCCACTCTTGTCTTACTCTCCTCGCTCGTCATGCTGAATGGCACGCGGCTGGCACACGCCGAAAAGGCAGATTTCAGCAAGCCGACTAATGTCGAGGCCAACCAGATGTTCTATGACGAGGCCAAGCAGACCAACACCTTCATCGGCAATGTCGTGCTCACGCGCGGTACGCTGGTGATGCATGCCGACAAACTGCTGGTGCGCCAGGATCAGGCCGGTCATCAGTATGCGACGCTGTACGCGCCTCCCGGTGGCTCGACCAAGTTCCGTCAAAAACGCGACGGCGGCAAAGATCTATGGATCGAGGGTAGCGCCGCGGACCGCATCGAATACGATACCAAGACCGAGGTCGCCAAGCTATTCAGGCAAGCGAAAGTGAAAATGCTGGATGGCGCGCGCGTAACCGATGAGGTCGAGGGTGAATTCATCTCTTACGACAGCCGGGCAGAATTCTACTCCGTCAGCAATTCCACCTCCGGCGAGAGCAAGCCGGGAGGCGGCAGGGTGCGGGCAACCCTTCAGCCTCGCAATCCGGAGAAAGGCAATTAATGAGCGCCAACCCGGCCAGTATGCTGACAGTTCGCGGCCTGCAAAAGAGCTATGGCGCACGACAAGTCGTGCAGGACGTGTCACTCGACGTGGCCAGTGGCGAAGTCGTTGGTCTGCTGGGGCCGAATGGCGCAGGAAAAACCACCTCGTTCTACATGATCGTCGGCCTTGTGCCATCGGAGGGTGGCGAGATCCTGCTCGATGGCGACAGCATCTCCAGCCTGCCGATCCACAGTCGCGCCGAGCGCGGGCTGTCATATCTTCCCCAGGAAGCATCCGTGTTCCGCAAGCTGTCGGTCGAGGACAATATTCGCGCCGTGCTGGAGCTTCAGAAGCGCGGCGGCAAAGCCCTGTCGCGTAAAGATATCGAGCAGCGCCTGGATGCGCTGCTGGCCGAGCTGCAGATCGAAAAGCTTCGCGACAGCAAGGCGCTATCACTGTCAGGTGGCGAGCGACGCCGCGTCGAGATCGCTCGCGCACTGGCGACTGATCCGCGCTTCATCCTGCTGGATGAGCCGTTCGCAGGTGTCGATCCGATCGCTGTCATCGAGATACAACGCATCGTACGCTTCTTGAAAGAGCGCGGCATCGGCGTGCTGATCACGGACCACAACGTGCGTGAAACACTGGGTATCTGCGACCGCGCCTACATCATCAATCAGGGATCGGTGCTGGCCTCCGGCAATCCAGAGGAAATCATCGGCAATGAATCGGTACGACGGGTTTACCTCGGCGAACATTTCAGGATGTAGCTCTCACGATGAAACAGACGCTACAGCTTCGCGTATCGCAGCATCTGGCGCTGACCCCTCAGCTGCAGCAGTCCATTCGTCTGCTGCAGTTGTCCACGCTGGAACTGCATCAGGAGCTCGAGACCATGCTGGCGGACAATCCGCTACTGGAGCGCATGGATGATCCTCTCGATCATTCGGTGCGTCTGCTAGGCGATGGCGTCATCAGTCAGGCACCTTTGTCCGCCCCGACAGGTGAGCAGCCCGTCGGCGAAGCTGGCGACACCCCCGAAGCTGGCTATGAGGGCCCACCCGCCGGCGAGGGTGGCGAAGGCGGCGCGGAGGAAGCCGGCGGCAGCAATGAAGCAGACTGGAGCTTTGACGATGTCTCGCGCTCGTCCAAGGCGCCGGAAGATGACAATGGCCGGCCCCAGCTGGAAGCGCATGAGTCGACGCTGCGCGAGCATCTGCTGGAACAGCTGTCGGTCACCGTGGACAACCGGCGCGACCGCGCGCTGGTGGAATTGCTGATCGATGCGCTTGATGACAATGGCTATCTGGAAGAATCGCTGGACGAGATCCATGCGCGCCTGCCGGAGGAGCTGGACATCGAGCCTGAAGAACTGATGGTCGCGCTGAAACTCATGCAAAGCTTCGACCCGGCGGGTGTCGGCGCGCGTAATGCATCCGAGTGCCTGGCGATACAAATTCGGCGAATGGAAAAAGTGCCTTTCGTTACGCGCCGGATGGCCCTGACGCTGGTGGAAAACCATCTCGAACTCTTCGCGCAGCGCGAGTTCAACAAGCTGAAAAAAGTACTGGATTGCGACGACGAGGACTTGCGCGAAGCACAGGCTGTGATCAAGCGCTGTAATCCGCATCCCGGAGCCGCGTATGCCGGGGATGCGTCGGATTATGTCGTACCGGACGTGATTGTCAAACGCGCAAGGAATGACTGGCAAGTCAGTCTCAACCGAGAGGTCATGCCCAAGCTGCGGGTGAATGCGATGTACGCAAATATCCTCAAGCAAAACAAGGGCGAGGGCTCGCTCTCATCGCAACTGCAGGAAGCGAAGTGGCTGATCAAAAATATGCGGCAGCGCTTCGATACCATCCTTCGGGTGTCGCAGGCGATAGTAGATCGTCAACGTAATTTTTTCTCGCATGGCGAAGTGGCGATGCGACCGCTTGTGCTGCGCGAAATAGCTGATACACTGGGTCTGCATGAGAGTACTATTTCTCGTGTAACCACACAGAAATACATGCTGACGCCGCATGGCATGTACGAGTTGAAATACTTTTTCGGCAGCCATGTAGCCACCGAAGCGGGCGGTGAGGCATCGTCGACAGCGATACGCGCATTGATTAAACAACTGATAGGAGCCGAGGACCCGAAAAATCCATTCTCCGACAGCAAGATCACGGACATGCTAGCTGAACAGGGTATGGTCGTTGCGAGGCGTACTGTCGCCAAGTATCGCGAAGCCCTCAAGATCCCGCCCGTTAATCTACGCAAGTCCCTGTAGTCTTCAACGTTTTTCCAGTTTTTTCACCGTCGCTGCTATCCGTCCGGCCCGCCGCCGGCGGTCGTGCCGGATCCTCCAGCGACGCTACGCCAAGGAGTGCTGTGTATGAACCTGAAAATCAGCGGACATCATCTGGACCTGACTCCCGCATTGCGGGAGTATGTGCAAAACAAACTGGAACGCATCAAGCGACATTTTGACAACGTGATCGATATTTCGGTCATTCTTTCCGTCGACAGCATCACCGAAAAAGAAAAACGCCAGCGTGTCGAAATCAACTTGCACACGCGCGGCAAGGATTTTCATGTCGAGAGCGAAGCCCAGGATATGTACGCCGCCATTGATCTGCTGATGGACAAGCTTGATCGTCAGGTGCTCAAGCACAAGGGTCGAATACAGGACCATCAGCATGAAGGCATCCGCCGCTATGAGGGGCCTACGACGGAAGTGGCCTGAGCAGGGCCGCGGCTGACGGTCACCTATACAAGGGCGCGCATGCGCCCTTTTTTATCGCCGCTTGTCTTTTCCACGTACCCAAGACAGGCTTTCCGCGTTTTGAATCTCGGCCGGCTGAATACCGATACACTTCGGTTTTTCAATCAAGAACAAGGGCGCACTCGCAGGTGAACGCCCGAGCCAAGACATGACCGAATTTGTTCAAATCCACGTCAGTGGCCGCACCGGCGTCATAAGCCTGAACCGACCAGCCGCGCTGAATTCCCTATCGCTCGACATGATTCGCGCGATGACCACTGCCTTGCAGGAATGGCGGGATGATGCAACGATCAGTGCTGTTTTCGCTCATAGCAGCAGCGAAAAAGCCTACTGCGCCGGCGGTGACATACGTTTCTTTCATCAGAAAGGCATGGCCAGCGCGACTGGCGGGGCAGCGCTGATCGAAGATTTCTTTACCGAAGAATATTCACTGAACTACCTTATCCATCACTATCCCAAGCCGTATGTCGCGCTGATGGATGGCGTGGTGATGGGCGGCGGTATGGGTATCGCACAGGCCGGGCCACAGGCCCGATTGCGTATCGTGACTGAGCGCACAAAGATGGCGATGCCCGAGGTCGGGATCGGACTGTTCCCGGATGTGGGCGGCGGCCATTTCCTCTCGCGTGCCACCGGCAAGCTGGGCACGTATCTGGGCGTGACTGGCGCCATCATCGGCTCGGCTGACGCAATTTATGCCGATCTGGCGGATGTCTTCGTGCCCTCCTCCGAATTACCTGCATTGCATGCGCTGATCGCCGAGGCCAAGGGCGATCTGCGAGAGGCGGTACGGAGCTTCGCGGCTCCCTTTTACTCACAGGCTGATCCCTCGACCTCTTCGCTGGCTGCATCACGCGATGCAATAGAGCGTCACTTCAGCGCAGACACCGTGCCAGCAATCATGGCTTCGCTGGCGAGAGACGCCGGCGAGTTTGCTACTACAGCCTTAGAGTCAATGAAAAAGAAATCACCGCTGATGATGTGCGTGACGCTGTCGCAGCTGCGGCGCGCAGCGACCATGGATATCGCCGACTGTCTGCGCATGGAGCGCACGATGGTCAGGCGCTGTTTCGAGCATGGTGAAGTGATCGAAGGCGTGCGTGCGCTGGCAATCGACAAAGATCATTCACCTCGCTGGAATCCGGCGACGCTGGAAGAAGTCAGCGCGACCATGGTCGAACGGTTCTTCGAATCGGCTTGGCCGGACTATGCGCATCCGTTGCGCGATTTGAAATAAATCGCCGAGTAAATTCGGATCAGATCTCGTCAACCGCAAACAAGCGGCGATACTCACGCATCGCATAGCGATCGGTCATGCCGGCAATATAGTCAGCGACCTTGCGCGCCTGCTCAGGCGTATCATCATCCGGCAGTTGGTAGTCGTGCGGCAAAAGCTGCGGCTCGGTGATAAAAATCGCGAACAAGTCAGTGACAATACGGCGCGCCTTGCTCGTCATGCGATTGACCTGATAGTGCTGATACAGGTTTTTTCGCAGAAACCGTTTGAGCTCCTGTGCCTCTGCTTTCATCGTGTCCGAGAAAGCAATCAGCGGCGGCGCATTGCGAACATCGTCAATCGAGGTCACTCCGGCATTGCGAATGTTCGCTCTTGAGCTATGGATCAAGTCCTCGACCAGTGCATTGATCATTCGTCGAACGGTTTCATTAATCGCGCGACGGCCGCTGATACCGGGAAAAAGCTTTTCTACTTCGGCGTGGTAACGCGCGAACAGGCTGACATCACTCATCTGCTGTACCGTCAGCAGACCTGAGCGCAGCCCGTCATCAATGTCGTGATTGTTGTAGGCGACCTCATCGGCCAGATTGGCCAGCTGCGCCTCGAGACTGGGCTGCTTTTTTTCTATGAAACGACGGCCGACATCGCCCAGTTGTTGCGCGTTGGGTAATGAGCAGTGTTTGAGTATGCCCTCGCGTGTCTCAAAGGTCAGGTTAAGTCCATCAAACGCACCATAGCGTTGCTCAAGCGTGTCAACCACACGCAGGCTTTGCAGATTGTGTTCAAAGCCACCGTAATCTTTCATGCAGGCGTTGAGCGCATCCTGCCCGGCGTGACCAAACGGTGTGTGCCCGAGATCATGCGCAAGCGAGATCGCCTCAACCAGATCTTCGTTGAGCATCAGATTGCGCGCCAGCGAGCGAGCGATCTGTGCGACCTCGATGCTGTGCGTCAGACGCGTACGAAAAAGGTCACCCTCATGATTGACGAAGACCTGCGTCTTGTATTCAAGCCGACGGAAAGCAGTCGAGTGAATGATGCGGTCGCGGTCGCGTTGGTATTCGCTGCGCGTGGCCGAGACAGCCTCGCTGAAGCTGCGTCCGCGAGAGGTCGCGGCACGGGCGGCATACGGAGCAAGATGGGCGTCGAAGTCAGGCGTCATGGGAGTTTGGTCTTGCCTCTTCGTTCACGGTCGGCGTTTGACGCAGTCTCTCAGCGTGGCTGCCAGCATATCGGACGGCACACCGGTAATCGTTGCAGTACCCAGTGGTTTGAGCAGGATGAAACGAATCTTTCCATTCTCATTTTTTTTGTCGACTTCCATCAGTTCCAGCCAGCGATCGATGCCCAGATCGGGCGCCACCGTGGGCAGACCGGCAGCGCGAACCAGCGCAATGATTCGATCGCGATCGGCCGGATCGAGATAACCGAGTCGGGCCGACAAATCGGCTGCCATCACCATGCCGCAACCAACCGCCTCGCCATGCAGCCACTCGCCATAGCCTAGACCGGCCTCAATCGCATGACCGAAGGTATGACCGAAGTTGAGTATCGCGCGCAATCCGCCTTCACGCTCATCCTGACGAACCACATCAGCTTTGATCTCGCAAGAACGACGAATCGCATGGGCGAGTGCTTGATCGTCGCGCGCCATCAGTTGGTGCATATGGTCTTCCTGCCAGCGAAAAAAACTGGCGTCGATGATGGCACCATGCTTGATCACTTCTGCCAAGCCGGCGGATAGCTCGCGCGGTGGCAGCGACATCAGCGTGGCGATATCGGCCAGCACGGATTGCGGCTGGTAGAACGCGCCTATCATGTTCTTGCCCAGCGGATGATTGATCGCGGTCTTGCCGCCCACGGAGGAATCGACTTGCGCGAGTAATGTGGTCGGGACCTGCACGAAGGGCACGCCGCGCATGTAGGTCGCTGCGGCAAAGCCGGTCATATCACCGATGACGCCACCGCCCAGCGCTAGCAGTGTGGTCTTGCGATCGCATTTGTTCTGCAGTAGCGCATCGAAGATGCGCATCAGGTTATCGACGTTTTTTTCTTCTTCGCCGTCCGGCAGCACGACGGCAATGCAGCGCTTGCCGGCGGATTCCAGCATGGAGGTCAGCTTGTCCAGGTACAGTGGCGCCACCTCGGTATTGGTGACGATGGCCACCCGCCTGCCGGGGATACACCGCGCGAAATCTGTGTTTTCCAGTAGATGGCGACCAATGACGATAGGATAGCTGCGTTCATCGAGCGCAACCGTCAGTTCGGCAAAGACTTCCGTGGTGGGCTTCATGATTGATCTGCAGGGCTTTCATTGCCAGACGCGGCATGTGCCTCGTCGGCAGGAGCGTGTTTTTCGAGTTGGGCAAGGATGTTTTGCACGACCGACTGCACATTCGGCCGCCCTGTCTCCACCGTAATGTGCGCGACTTCCTGATACAGTGGTCCACGCTG
This sequence comes from Pseudomonadota bacterium, assembly GCA_041174665.1. Taxonomy (GTDB): domain Bacteria; phylum Pseudomonadota; class Gammaproteobacteria; order Burkholderiales; family Burkholderiaceae_D; genus Pernthalerella. The sequence goes on along the minus strand of JBEDGK010000046.1, from coordinate 8,939 downwards.
CTGCGACAGTTCTTCGATACGGGCCTTGGGATCTGCGGTCTGCAGCAGGGGCCGATTGCGATCATGACTGGTGCGCTGCAAAATGCTGCTGACTGATGCACGCAGGTAAACCACGATGCCGCGTTCCTTCAGCAAACGACGACTGATTTCATTCAGCACCGCCCCGCCCCCGGTCGCCAGCACAATACCCTCCTGTGCGGTCAGATCACGGATTACGTCAGCCTCTCGCTGGCGGAAACTGGCCTCGCCTTCGATCTCGAAAATCAGAGGAATAGAGGCGCCCGTGCGCGACTCGATTTCGTGGTCAGCATCGATGAAGCGCTTGTTCAGTCGCTTGGCCAACGCTCGGCCGATGGTGGTCTTACCCGAGCCCATCAGTCCGACCAGAAAAATATTGGTTGTTGAATTCAGCATGCCAGCCGGCAGCGTGCACGCACGCCGGGATTTCCGCAGGAAAAATGACAGTTTATCTCATTCGCCTGCTGTGGCTTGCCCACTCAAGATGCTGAGGAGTCACCTCCTTGTCGCCATGGGGTCACTGCATCGCCGTAGGATCCGTGATCACTCTGGGCGTGATGAAAATCAGGAGCTCGGAACGGACCCGGGAACGACTGGTCTTGCGGAACAGATGACCAATAATGGGAATGTCGCCAAAGAAAGGTACCTTGAACCGGCTTTCTTGCTCGTCTTGAGTAAAAATGCCGCCCAAGACCGCTGTGCCACCATTTTCAACTTGCACATTCGCCTTCACATGCTTGGTATTAATCGCAAAGCTGTTGCCCACCGGCGTGCCGCGTGAATCCTTGGCGACATCGACCATCAGAATGATCTGACCATCCGGCGTGATCTGCGGCGTGACCTCCAGCTTCAGATTGGCTTTCTTGAATTGCACCGATGTCGCACCGCTGCTGGTCGCCTGCTGATAAGGAATTTCTTCGCCCTGCTCGATCACTGCAGCCTGCTGATCGGCGGTGACTACGCGTGGACTAGAAATGATCTTGCCTTTGCCCTCGGATTCCAGTGCCGATAATTCGAGATTCAGGAAGCGGCTTGCGCCAGCGGAGTACAGACTGACTGCGACATTCGCAGCAGTGGCGGTACCTATGCTGTTCGCTGGAAGGTCGACAAATTGCGTATTCGGTATGAAACTCTTGTCGGTCACCCTAGTCTGCTGCGTTTGTTCACCCACGCCTAGATAATTTCCGGTGATCGCAAGCCGCGTCGAATGCGACAGATTGACGCCGGCCGGTCCATTGCTGTTAATGGCACGCAGATCGACAAAACCCAGTTTGGCTCCAAGATTCCGGTTGAAGCTGTCATCCGCTTCGACAATCCTCGCCTCGATCATCACCTGCCGCGTAGGCACATCGGTTAGCTGGATCAGCTTGCGCACCTCCTCAAGACGACTGGGCGTGTCGGTGACGAACAATTTATTGGTGCGGGGCTCGGCCGATGCGCTACCGCGACGTGACAAAATACTCCCGCGGCCAACTTGACCATCGAGCCCGAACACCTGGCGAAAGGCATCGGCTTTCTGATAATTGAGCTGAAATGTCTCGGTGACTAAGGGCTCAAGTTCAGAAATCTGTGCCTTCTGCTCCAGCTCGAGACGCTCCTTGGTCAGCAACTCATCCTTGGGCGCAATCCACAGCACATTGCCATTGCGGCGCATATCCAGTCCACGCGCCTGCATCACGATATCCAGCGCCTGATCCCAGGGCACATCCTTGAGCCGCAAGGTCAGTTGCCCGCTCACGCTATCGCTAGCCACTACATTCAAGCCGGTGAAATCTGCAATGACCTGCAACAACGCGCGCACTTCGATATTCTGAAAATTCAGAGATAGCTTGTCACCTCGATAGCCTCGACTGTGAGTAGACGTCTTCGCGTCATCAGGACGCCAAGGACGAATCTCCACCACCAGCCGCTTGTCGGTTTGCCAGGCGGTATGCTCCCACTGCCCGGACGGTTCAATCAGCAAACGCACCATATCGCCTTGCGCGCTCGTGCTGATGCTCTGCACCGGCGTACCAAAATCTTTCACGTCCAGCCGCCGACGCAGCACATCCGGCAGACTGGTCTTCATGAAATCGATCACGAGGGATTGTCCTTGTCGGCGAATGTCGATCGCTGCCTGCGATTGCGACAGATCAACGACGATACGCCCTGATTCATTACTGCCTCGTCGAAAATCGACATCCAGTATTGCATTGCGTCCCGCCGCGATGGCGGTGGCGCCGGACGCGCCAGCGGCTGAAGTGGCGGCATCTGAAAAACTGAGTATCAGTGTATTGCCTTGCACCCTGCTGGCAAAAGGAAGGGAGCGTTTCAATGCCAGCACCAAACGGGTTCGTCCTGATACCTGCACGATATCGACATGCCGCAGATCACCCGTATCAAGTACTTGTCGGGCGTGGCCTGTCGCATTCAGTGTGTCCGCGAAATCCAGCACCAGTCGGGGAGGGCTGGGTGTCGAGAAGTTCGATGCTTCGATCGCTGGCGCTCGCCGGAAGCTTAGCCTCAGCTGCTGCACCGGGCCCTCGCGAACCGCCTGTATCTCCGTAATCGCATTCGGCTCTGCGCGGGCCGCCCCTGAGGGCAACACCCCGATCAGCAGGCACATCAAGGCGGTAAGGATCTGATGAATAACGCGACTCATTTACCACTCTGAATCGCAAGTTGTACTTTGCGTGTCGTCCACGTGCCTGCGGATTCCTGCACGGTTTCTTCGATATCGATCGTCGTATCGGAAATATTGATGACCTTGCCCTGGTCTTGTCCGAGATGATGCCCAGTGCGCACCTGATAAATCAGCTTGTCGGCCTGGACCAGTGCAACCGCTTGCCCGCGTCTGAGCAAACTCCCAACCATGCGAAGACTGTCTAGGGGGTAGGATTCCAGCGGTTCCCGTATCCTTTTCAGATCCGGCTGCGGCCCGCCTCCTGGCACGCCGGAGAGTACCGTGATCTTCCCGGCTTCAAAGGGATCGCGATGGTCTGCAGGGCTGTAGATGACTGGTCTTATCACGAGGGGATCGGGCGCAATGACTGGAGCTGGCGCGGTCTCGTGGCGAACTTTCTCCATCCATGCGTGTAACGCGTCATCTTCGGACCCGCTGCATCCTGTCAGAACGAAGCACAGGACACCGGAGAAAACGGATCGTTGTCGCAGCCGTTTCACGGATAACGTCCTTTCTCTTTCTGTTTGCTTGTTTCTGACTGTTGCGCCAGAAATTGCTGGCTCTCTGCTGGGTCAAGATAGCGATAGGTGTGGGCGACGGCCTGAAATGCTAAGCTCTCTTTTTGCCGCGTGATCATGAGGTGATCCATCGTCACGATGCGCGGAAGATTGACGATATCGCTGACAAAACCGGCCAGTGCGTGATAGCTGCCCGACATGCGTATATCGATCGGCAGCTCTGCATAGTGCTCGGTAAGCCGTACCTGCCCCGGCTTGAACAGCTCGAACTGAAGTCCGCGACTGACTCCCGCCTGATTGATCTCGGAGAGCATCGCATCCATCTCTGCCTTTCCTGGCAATTGCCGCTCGAGTTTCGCTACCTCGGCCACCACGTAGGTTTTTTGCGTGCGTAACATCTCGAGATTCTGTGACTGCCGGACTTTTTCGCGAAAAGCGGTTCTGAGTTTTTCTTCTTCTGCGCGACCTTGTTCGATCCCGTCCCACTGGCTCATCCACAACAACCATGCGCCACCGAGAATGACGGCGGCAATCACTGTCAGCAGCAGGGTCAGTCGCGGCAGTAATGGCCAGAGCCCGGGAGCCTGTTCGCGCAATCCCCTGAATTGCCGCACCCAGACGTCCACACCACCAACGGACAGTGTCAGGGTCTCACTCATGGCCTGCCTGCAACGGGTGAGGACTTTGCAGCAGGGAGTGTGATCGTGAATTCGAACAGCTTGCGCGCTTCTCTGCCCTCGCCAAAGCTGGCTGATTTGATCTCGACCAGCTCGGGCTGCGCTGTAGGGAGGCGGGTACGCACCGGATCAAGATTGCGCAAGAGCTCGGATACGCGCCCGTTCGAGACAGCGTAGCCGGAGAGTGACAAATGGTCCCCCTGTGCCAGCGATTTGAGCATGACGCCATCGGGCGTGCGCGCCGCCAACTCCTGAAACAGATGCACTGGCTGATGACGCCCTGCCTGCAGCGCCTCGACGGCATGCTGACGCGCCTGCAGCGCCTGAATATCACGCCGGAGGCTAGCGATCTCTCGCAAGCGGATATCCAACGAGGCGATCTGAGAACCCAGCCATGCATTGCGTTCCGCCTGAGTCTGAAGTCGTCGCTCGTTGATGAACCAGATCACAAAGACGATGCTCATACCCAGCAAGCTGCATAACACCAGCTGTCGCTGGAATAATTGCTTTTTCTGACGGCGCTCATCCTCCCGCCATGGAAGAAAATTGAATCGAATCATGACGGCGTGCGCAACATCGCCAAACCGCAAGCAACCAGACAGGAAGACGCATCTGCCTGTAACGCCCGCTCGCTTACGCCAGAGGTATGCTCCATCGCACTGAACGGATTGGCAAGCTGCACCGATATCGACAGACGATCGCTGATCACTACGGGTAGGCTGGGCAGCATGTCCGTCGCGCTGGCGAGCAACAGCCATTTGACTTCGGTGTGATCGGTAGCACTCGCATGCAGCTGCATCGCGCGCCGCAGCTCCTGACACACCATGTCGTGAAAGGCTTCGGAGAGCGCAGTCACCTGCTCGGGGCGACGGCTGACCTCTTGCTCGAGTTTGTGCAGTCCAACGCTCAGCTCACGTTCGAAGATCACCTGTCCCCGGCGGATCACGGAAAACTGGCTAGAATCTCTGCCCAGCTGCACCAGCGCAAATGGCGATCGCTCTGCCGATGCAGCTGCCGTCTGAGAAGCACTGACAGCAGCGCTCCAATCATGCAGAGCCACGGCCTGCAGTAATGCCTGCGTCTCCATGTCGATGGCGACTGTATGCAATCCCGCAGCCTCGGCCACTGCCAGACGCTCATCGATTTTTTCCCTACGCGCGGCTACCAGCATCACGTCGTTTTTCCCTTGCTCGCCAGCAGACGGCCCGATGAGCGCGAAATCCAATCTCAGCTCATCCAGTGAAAATGGCAGACTGCCCTCGGCATCCGCCTCTACTTGGGACTCGAGCTCTTCCTCGGACAGATCGTCCGGCACGCTCAACATCTTCCGGATTACCAAGCCCGACGGCAAAGCCAGTGCGGCACGGCGGTTAGCGGTGCCGCACTCGTGCAGCGCGTCCGCCAGCGCCTGCGATACTTGCGAGGGAAGAACGATATTCCCCTCGCGGATCGCACCATGCGGCAAAGGCCTGCGAGAGTATCGCTCTACGCGCCAGCGCTCTCCTTCTGAGGAAAGCTCGATCACACGGACGGCGGCAGGGCTCAGATCAACGCCCAGCAAAGGCGCTGTTCGCTTCCCTGAGAGCCATCCCAGACACCGTCGCCAGCTCATTTTCAAGCTACACCCCGTTCGGCAACTATTGCCTTTTTAAAAACTCGCGGATGCTAGCAAGCGCCTTTTCCATCTGTAAAGCAAGACAGGGCGCTCGTTGTCAAATCCTGACGCAATCGTTCATGAATGCCTTGCAAACATTGGACGATCATGCGTCGAACGCTGAAGTTCTCCGATGGGTGAGCCGTTATAATGATCGCCGTCGAGCGATGTATTCGCTGAGCTTTTCTCCTCCCGCATGAACTCACCCACGCCGCACGGCGACACGCCCCTAGGTCCACGCTCCTCCGCGCTGCCTGCGCCCGTGAAGCTGGCCCTCAGCCTGTTCGGCTTGCTCACCGGGGTCGCTGTCATCGGTGTGCTGCTCGTCAGCTTCATGATGATGATGGCGTATCCGAACCTGCCTGATATCGATTCGCTGGCCACCTATCAACCCAAGATGCCGCTGCGCGTGTTCTCGGCAGACAATATGCTGATTGGTGAGTTTGGCGAGGAACGCCGTAGCCTGGTTCGCTACAAGGACATCCCCAAAGTCATGAAGCAAGCCGTGCTGGCCATCGAGGACGATCGCTTCTATGAACACGGGGGGGTTGACTACTGGGGCATACTTCGCGCCGCGATTCACAATGCAATAAGTGGCAGCCGCCAAGGTGCCTCGACCATCACTCAGCAGGTCGCAAGAAATTTCTTTCTCTCCAGTGAACAAACCGTCAAGCGCAAGCTGTACGAGGTGCTGCTGGCCTGGAAAATTGAAAAAACGCTGACCAAAGACCAGATCCTCGAGCTGTACATGAACCAGATCTACCTCGGTCAGCGTGCGTACGGTTTTGCATCGGCCGCGCAAATCTATTTTGGAAAAAAACTCTCGGACATCACGATCGCAGAGGCTGCAATGCTGGCCGGCTTGCCCAAGGCACCGTCGGCAAACAATCCCGTCGTCAACCCCAAACGCGCACGAGCGCGGCAGCAGTACATCCTGCAGCGAATGCATGATCTCGGTTACATCACGACGGCGCAGTACGAGCAGGCCCGAGACGAGCAGCTGAAGATCAAAATGGACAGCAATGAGTTTGGCGTGCATGCCGAGTACGTTGCCGAGATGGCGCGACAGATGGTCTATGAGCAGTTCAAGGAAGACACCTACACCCGCGGACTGAATGTCTTCACCACCATCACGAAATCCGATCAAGATGCCGCCTACCTCGCGCTGCGCCGCGGCGTGCTCGACTATGAGAAACGCCAGCCGTATCGAGGGCCTGAGGGCTACATGGAAATCCCGACAGACAAGAGCGAAGCTGAAGCAGCGATCGAATCCGAGCTGGCCGAGCATCCGGACAGCGATGGCATCGTCGCCGCTGTCGTGCTGGCAGCAACGTCCAAGAACATTCGCGCACTATTGGCCTCGGGCGAAGAAATCACTATCCAGGAAACTGGCCTCGGACAAGCCGCCAGCTCGCTGACTGACAAGGTACCGACAAACAAGCGTATACGACGCGGTGCGATCATTCGCGTGATGCAGGAAGGTCAGGGCTGGTCCATCATCCAGTTGCCGGAAGTGGAATCGGCTTTCGTGTCGGCCAGTGCCGAGGATGGCGCAATACGCTCGCTGGTCGGTGGATTCGACTTCAATCGCAACAAGTTCAATCACGTGACGCAGGCATGGCGCCAGCCAGGTTCTTCATTCAAGCCATTCATTTATTCGGCCTCCCTCGAAAAAGGCCTGTCACCCGGGACGGTCATTAATGACGCGCCGATCACTTTTGATGCGTCTCAAACGGGTAGCCAAGCCTGGGAACCGAAGAACTACGACAACAAGTACGAAGGTCCGATGTCGATGCGCAAAGGCTTGTCAAAGTCGAAGAACATGATCTCGATCCGCATACTCGAAAAGATCGGGCCGCAGTATGCGCAAGAGTACGTAACCCGCTTCGGTTTTGATCCAGAAAAAAATCCGCCGTATCTGACACTGGCGCTCGGCGCAGGTGCCGTGACACCGCTGCAATTGGCTGGCGCTTATGCGGTGTTTGCCAATGGCGGCTTCAAGGTCAATCCCTACCTGATCTCGAAAATCACCGATAACAATGGCAAGACGCTGTTTCAAGTCAATCCAGAAAAAGCCGGCGATGACAGTCTGCGCGTGATCGATGCACGCAATGCTTTTCTGGTCGACAGTATGCTGAAAGACGTGATCCGGCATGGCACGGCGACACGTGCGCTGTCGCTCAAGCGCAGTGACATCGCCGGCAAAACGGGTACCACGAATGACTCCATCGATGCCTGGTTCGCCGGCTACCACCCCAAGCTAGTCGGCGTCGCATGGATAGGTTTCGACAAACCGAAGAATCTGGGTAATCGCGAGACAGGCGGTGGACTGGCGCTGCCCATATGGATAGGCTACATGCAGAAAGCCTTGCAGGGACTGTCCACGCAGGAGCGAGAGCTGCCGTCTGGGATCACGACTGCAGGCGGTGATTACGTGTACTCGGAATATACGGAAGGTGGCGGCGGTGGCGTGAATTCCATCGGCATCACGCCGCCATCGCCGTCGGACGCCAAGTCACCGTCGGAAAAGCATGAAGAAGGGCAAAAGAGTGAGCTGTTTTGACAGAGGCGACGCAGCGTCAGCGCTCAGCATGAAAGCAGGCTCGCGCAGTCGCTGGTGTGCCTGATTGCCAAAACCTCAGAGCACCAACGATTGCCCGGCCTGTTCAGAAACCAGGGACGAGAGCGCAGCAAATAGTTCAGAGCCGTCGCGAGTATCCAGCCAGAGATCGCCCTTCATACGGAAATGAAATCCGCCTGAGCGCGCAGCAACCCAGATCTCTTGCATCGGTGCTTGTGTATTGACGATGATCTTCGAGTTCTGATCGATGAATTCGATTTCCAGCACATTGCCACTGCGACTGCATTCAACATCAACATCCGCTACACCGGCCGTCTGTTCGATACGCGACTCAATATGGTCCAGTACTGCTTCGGCCACTGCCAGAAACTCGGATTCGGTCATGCTACACTCCTTTGGTTATTACAGACACGTCGGTCTGCCTCACTCATGAATACTTTGCGCATGATTCTAGCGGCGTTTGTTATTGCGGGTGTGGCCGCCTGCGGCCAGACGGGCGCACTCTACCTGCCTGACAAATCCCGGCCCACCTCGCCGGCACCCAGTACCGGGCAACCGGAATCTTCATCGCGCCAGCCCTGATTTGACATGTCTCATTTTGTTTATGCGAATGGCAAGATGCATGCCGAAGACGTCCCGCTTGAGCGGATCGCTGCGGAATTCGGCACACCTGTCTATGTCTACTCCAGCGCCAGCCTGACGGAGAATTTTCTTTCTTATGCCAACGCCTGCCGCGCCAATGGCCGCGGCGAGCAGGGTGCGCTCATATGTTATTCGGTGAAATCGAATTCCAACCTGGCCGTACTCAGCCTGCTGGGCAAGCTGGGCT
>JBEDGK010000045.1:0-2666 GCA_041174665.1 Pseudomonadota bacterium | reverse complement strand
TGTCGGTCATCGTGGTTGCGGCACCGCTTTCGATTGTGATTGGCCTTGCCGTGGGGACGTTGGCGTGGCGGTCGCGCTTTGCCGAGCGGATCATAAACCCGCTGCTGAACATCGCACAGTCGATGCCGCACTTCGCCTACATGATCCCGGTCGTGGTGTTTATTGGCGTTGGCCCCAAGGCTGGCGCCATTGTAACGGTGATCTTTTCAGTGCCACCCATGATCCGCATGACGCTGTTGGGATTGCGCGCGGTCTCGCCAGAAATCATCGAAAGCGGCAAGATGAGTGGTGCGACGCGCTGGCAACTGATGACCCGCGTCCGCCTGCCGGCCGCTCGGACCGAGCTGTTGATCGGCGTCAATCAGGTGATCATGCAAAGCTTGGCCATGGTGGTTCTGGCTTCATTTATCGGCATGCCGGGCCTTGGCCAGAAACTCTTGCAACTGTTGCAAGCGCTGAAAATCGGTCTCTCGGTCGAAATCGGGATAACCATTGTGCTTTTGGCCGTCGTTCTGGACCGTCTGTCCAAGGCTTGGGCGGTGAAACAGCCCGAACATCACGCACCCGGCGCAAGCTGGGTCCAGCGCCATCGGTATTGGGTGATCTGGGCGGGGCTGGTGGCAATTGGTCTTGGTCTTGCAGCCCTCCATCCCTATTTCATCGAAGTTGACCGCAAGCAGGCGCTCAGCCTCGCCGGGCCGATTGACAGCCTTGTCGGCGGCTTCATCGATATGATCTCGCCAGTGACCGATTGGCTGCGATGGTTCCTTATCACATGGATTCTCATCCCGGTGCGCGATGCCTTCCTGTGGCTGCCAACATCAGCCGTTCTGGTGCTACTGGCCGGTATCGGCTGGCGCATTGGGGGCGCACGTTCGGCGCTGATCTGTCTGGCCTTCGTCCTGCCCATCGCGCTGTCGGGCTGGTGGGACCGCGCGATGATCACGGTCTATACCGTGACGGTTTCGGTTGCGCTTGCCCTGATTATCGGGGTGCCGCTGGGCATTTTCGGTGCCAGCAAGCCAGTCCGCGCTCAGCGGTTCCTGCTGATCTGCGACACGCTGCAGACCTTCCCCAGCTTCATCTATCTCATCCCGGTGGTCATGCTGTTCGGGGTGAACGACGTTGCGGTGGTTACGGCAGTGATGGTTTTTGCGACTGTGCCGATCATTCGCTACACCATTGAAGGCCTACGCGGCATCCCACCCGAGATCGTGGAATCGGCCGAGATGTCAGGCTCAACCAACGGCCAGATTCTTTGGCATGTGAAACTGCCACTTGCTGTGCCCACACTGGTGGTGGGCGCCAATCAATCGATCATGTTCGCGCTGTTCATGGTCATCATTGCCGCCTTCATCGGCACCCAGGATCTTGGGCAAGAGATGCAGCGCGCTCTGTCTTCGACCGATGTCGGTAAGGGCCTGGTGCTAGGGTTCGCAGTGGCTTTTGTGGGGATGATGACGGACCACCTGATCACGCGATGGTCCGAAACGCGCAAACATGCTTTGGGAATGTAATGCCGTGCCAAAGTCAGCACTTTCCACTCGTGATGATAGGCCAGACCAGGGGAGGTCCTCCTCTGCAAGTTCCATGGATCTGCATCTCATGCACCTGCAAACGAAGCATCCGCTCCATGCAACGTGCTCATGTTTGACGGCAGCGCCCGAGCCGCAACGATGTAACCCGGTGGCTCTGCATGATCGCCTGCGCAGAACTGTCATTTGGGAAATGACTGCGGTCGGGCGCGCCCAAGCGCAGAACACGCTTCGCACCTATGGGGCCGACACCCTTAATCCAACGCGCGTGCATGAGGTGCGGTCAATAACTCAGAGCCAGTTAAGGCGAGACAGTGCCCGCTTAAACCGACCATTCGCCGCTCGAAGTGTATCAACCGAGTATCGCGCCGTAACGGCTTGACTCGAGGGGTTCAAAAGATTGCCAGATTAGGAAATCGCCAATGCCTCGCCCAAGGACAGATAGCGGAACTCTGGTGCTGCTTGCTGCGTCTATTCTTGCATTTGCCTTGGGGTCTATTCATGCGTTTTCTGTGCTTGTGCCGCCTCTGGAAAACCATTTTGGAGCGCCGCGTGCACTGGTCAGTGCGACTTACTCACTTGCGCTTGGTTCGCTGACAATTGCGGTCCTCTTCGGCCATCGGTTATTCGCGTGTTTCTCAGCGTCCCGTTTTGTCTTGCTCATCTGCACGGTTGCCGCACTGGGCGCATTGATTGCCGCGACAGCGCCCTCGTTACCGATTGTTTGGCTTGGCTACAGCCTCTTTTTTGGTGGTGCGAACGGCCTCGGCTATAGCTTCGGGCTTCACATCGCGTCGCAGGCAAATGAAGGGCGTGAAGGCACCTCCATAGGCATCGTCACGGCAGCCTATGCGCTTGGCGCGACAATTTCCCCCTTTTTCTTCGTGCAAGCCGTCACGTTAGGCGGGGTGCGATCAGCGATGTTCGGATTGGCTGGTGCACTGGTTTTGGCTGCCCTAATCTGCGCCAGCTTGCTGAAAGTTTCAAAGGTCGCTTTCAAAGCAGAAGCTGGTCAAACGTCACATACCAATTTGCGAATTGGCGAATTTCTATTGTTGTGGGTGGGATACGGATCCGCTGTCGCTGCTGGGTTGATGACGATCGGGCATGCGGCCGGCATAGCGCATGCTC
>JBEDGK010000044.1:0-5318 GCA_041174665.1 Pseudomonadota bacterium | reverse complement strand
CGATCTGGAACAGCAGCACACCACCGAACAAGATCGTATTCATGAACACGATGTACTTGCGGTTGTGCTGCGAAGTCTCACGCTCCACCGTCAGATCCGCCGCCGCCGTCTCATGCTCTCGCCGATGCGAGGCGAATGAGCGCACCAAATCGATATTGGACAGAATGTCCACCAGCGTGCCCGTCGCCTTCGCACCGGCCGTGGTGAATTGCTTGAACATCGGCGCGGTCTTGCGCGCGAACCAGTAGCACAGCGAGTAATACGCCGCCATCCACAGCGCAATCACCCACAAGAATTGCAGTGACAGCTGCGAGGCGATCGCCAGCGTCAGCACAGTCGTCACCAGCAGCCGAACCGCATCATTGAACATCAGCGATACCAGCACCGCCATCGCGGTACCCGCCTGCTTCACGTTCTGCGCAAGACTTCCCGCCAGGCGCTGACGAAAGAACCCGGCAGAGTGCAGCATCAGCCAGTCAAGCAAAAATTCTTGTATCTCTTGCCGCACCACGGGCGCGGTGTAAGCCTCGACCCATTCGCGCAGACGATTCATCGCAAACGACGCTAGCCAGACCACGGCTATCCAGAAAAATAGCATCAGCGCTGCGCTGTCATTGCCGATATCCGCGCCGCTGTATTGCAAGAGATCGAAGAGTTTTTTCAGCAGCGTGGGCTCGAAACCCATCAAGCCGATGCCAGCACCCGCGGTGAGAATCAGGATCAGCGAGCGCACAGGCTTCTTGCGCACCACCAGATGGCTGAACATCAGCAGCGGGTTTTTCAGCGCCAGCGGGTCAAGCGTAGCCTCGCGCTTGGGCGGTGTGACTTGCGCGGTGGCAGATTTGTCCCCAACGGGACTGAGCGCGGCGTGCGCAGATTTGGGCATCGAGGGATTCCGTCGGGCGGTGCAGGCCCGGTATGTGTGGTGGTGCTCGTATTTTATTGCGATTTGGAAAATGACGGGCGGGGGATTTGCTGGGTGTGCGTTGGGGTGTTTTGAGGGTGGGTTTAGGGTGGCTTATCGGAGTTTGGGCTTTTACGGATGTCGGCAGCGCCTGAGGGTCACGACGATGGATCCCGGCCTGCGCCGGGATGACGGTTGGGGGGTTAGCCGCTACTAAGCGCTACAAAGGGACACTCGCTACAAAGGGACACTCACTTTGTAATCACCGCCAAACGCGCTACAAAGGGACACTCACTTTGTTTACACCGTCAGGCAAGTGCAACCTGTCAATCCCTCATTCGCCAGAGGTACGCGACGATGGATCCCGGCGTGCGCCGGGATGACGATTTGAGGGTCTGCTCGCAGCCGTCATTGCCCCTTTTTCAACCCACAGTAAAAACCGAAAACCCTTTCGCCCGCCGCTCTGTCATCCTGACGAAAGTCAGGATCCAGCGGCTTTCGTCGTTCTTCGACTACGCATCGCAATGGACCAAGTCACTCAGGGATCCCAGCCTGCACCGACATAACGACCCAAACCGTGCTTTTTTGAAAACTCTGCCATCCCAAAAATCACCCCCTTAAAAGTGTCAATAAGAATTGACGCTAAATAATGTCACGTGCAAAATCATCTGCATGTCTCGTCCCTCTATTTCCGCTGTTGCCGAGCTGCTAAAACCCATTACCTGGTTTCCCCCGATGTGGGCTTTTGCGTGCGGGGCAGTGTCATCGGGTGTTGCGCCTGACGGGCAATGGCCTCTGATCATCACCGGCATTCTGTTGGCCGGGCCGATGGTGTGCGCCACCAGTCAGGCGGTGAATGATTGGTTTGATCGTCATGTGGATGCGATCAACGAGCCGCAGCGCCCGATACCCTCGGGTCGCATGCCGGGACGCTGGGGCTTGTACATCGCGATCTTGTGGACTGGGCTGTCGCTGCTGGTGGCCACCGCTCTCGGTCCGTGGGGATTCATCGCCGCGATGCTGGGGCTGGCGCTCGCATGGGCCTATAGCGCGCCGCCGCTGCGCCTGAAAGAAAACGGCTGGTTAGGCAATGCCGCTTGCGGTCTGTCGTATGAAGGACTCGCGTGGGTCACGGGTGCGGCCGTGATGGCAGGCGGCGCATTTCCTGACGCGCGCTCGCTGCTGCTGGCGCTGCTCTACAGCCTGGCGGCGCACGGCATCATGACACTGAATGACTTTAAGTCAGTCGAAGGTGACCGACTGATGGGCGTTCGATCGCTCCCTGTTCGACTTGGCGTCGGTCTCGCCGCCTATACTGCGTGCTGGGTGATGATCGTGCCGCAAATCGGCGTGATCGCGCTGCTGATGGTCTGGGGACTTCCCTGGCACGCCGCAGCGGTACTCGCGCTGGTACTCGCTCAGATAAGACTAATGCAGTATTTCGTGGCGAACCCGATAGAGAGGGCATTGAAGCTCTCCGCGTTCGGCGTTCCGCTACTCGTTACGGGGATGATGGTCGCAGCCTTCGCGCTGCGCAGCATGGGGGGATAAAACAATGGAAGCCAGACGTTTTGGCTGGGCAGACATCGTCCGGCTGGGGATGGTACAGGCCTCGTTAGGCGCGATCGTGGTGTTGATGACCTCGACACTCAATCGCATCATGGTAGTTGAGCTCACACTGCCGGCGCTGCTGCCCGGTGCACTCGTCGCCTTGCACTATCTGGTGCAGGTATCACGACCACGCATGGGGCACGGTTCGGATCAAGGCGCGCGGCGCACGCCATGGATCATTGGTGGCATGACGGTGCTGGCAGCAGGTGCCTTGTCGGCGACCTTCGCCACGACCTTGATGCAGCCCTCGCCCGTGCTGGGTGTGCTGCTGGCTACCGCTGGCTTTGTAATGATCGGCCTCGGCGTGGGCGCTGCCGGCACATCGCTACTGGTGCTGCTCGCCCTGCGCGTGGATGGCGAGCGCCGCGCCGCTGCAGCGACCATTGTCTGGCTGATGATGATCGTCGGCTTCGCGGTCACCGCCGGTATCGCTGGCAAGCTGCTTGACCCCTATTCACCGACACGTCTGCTGGCCGTGACGCTCACGGTGTGCACTTTCGCATTGATCATCACGCTGATTGCGCTGTTCCGTCTGGAGATGGATCCAGGCGACGAACTGATCGAGGGCCACCAGAATCACAAGCCCGCTTCTTTTGTCACTTTCCGCACCGCGCTGTCCGATGTATGGAAAGAAGAAGCGGCACGACAATTCACGGTATTCATCTTCATCTCGATGCTGGCCTACAGCGCGCAAGATCTGATCCTTGAACCCTTTGCTGGCAGTGTCTTCGGCTTCACACCCGGTGAGTCGACCAGCCTATCGGGTGTGCAGCACGCCGGTGTACTGGCGGGCATGCTGCTGGTGGCCTTGGTGGGCAGCCGTTTCACCCAAGGACGTGCCGGTTCGCTCCGACTCTGGTGCGTCGGCGGATGTCTTGCCTCCGCCGCGTCACTCGCCGGCCTGGTCATCGCCGGTCATGTCGGCCCGCCATGGCCGCTGAGTGCGAATGTGTTTCTGATGGGTGCTGCGAATGGCGCCTTCTCGATCGCCGCCATCGGCCAGATGATGCGGCTCGCGACCGAAGGCCGTGCAGAACGCGAAGGCGTGCGCATGGGGCTGTGGGGCGCGGCGCAGGCGATTGCCTTTGGCTTTGGTGGTCTGATCGGCACTGCGGCCAGCGATATCGCGCACTGGCTGATCGCCTCCAATGGCATTGCCTATGGCAGCGTGTTTGCCCTCGAAGCCTTGCTGTTTGTCGCTTCAGCGATGCTTGCTTTCCGCATACCGATGACGCAGCACCAACGCCAGCAGTCGGCGGGTATTGGTCAGCCCTCTTTCTCATAACGCTTTGTTCACCACGACGACGGAGATCCTCATGAACACCATAGAACAATTCGATGTCGTCGTTGTCGGTGGCGGTCCGGCAGGTGCGACGGCTGCCAATGATCTCGCCCGCAAAGGCCGCCGCGTGCTGCTGCTTGATCGCGCGGGACGCATCAAACCTTGTGGCGGTGCGATACCGCCACGCGCAATCAAGGATTTCGAGATTCCTGATCATCTGCTGGTGGCGAAGGCCCGCTCAGCGCGAATGATCGCGCCCTCTGACACCAAGGTCGATATTCCCATCGAAGGCGGATTCGTCGGCATGGTCGATCGCGACGAATTTGATGAATGGCTGCGTGAGCGCGCGGCACAAGGCGGTGCAGTACGTCGCAATGGCAAGTTCGAGCGCGTGGGTGCAGATTCCGACGGCATGAGTACCATCACCTATGTCGACGGCGATAGCGAACAGCGCCGCACGGTACGTGCCCGCAGCATCATCGGTGCCGATGGGGCGCGCTCCGGCGTCGCGCAACAAACCGTGACCGGCGCGGAAAAAACGCGCTATGTGTTCGCGTATCACGAAATCGTCAAGGCACCCGCAGTAAAGCCCGCCGATTACGACGGCTCGCGCTGTGATGTGTTTTATCAGGGCCATCTGTCACCGGATTTTTATGGCTGGGTGTTCCCGCACGGCGATACCCTGTCCATTGGCACCGGTAGCGCCGACAAAGGCTTTTCATTGCGCAATGCGACGTCAGCCTTGCGCAGCGCGGTGGGTCTGGAAGGTGCCGAGACCGTGCGCCGCGAAGGCGCACCGCTGCCTATGAAACCCCTTCCTCGCTGGGACAACGGTCGGGATGTGGTGCTGGCAGGGGATGCCGCAGGCGTGGTCGCTCCCGCGTCCGGCGAAGGCATCTACTATGCGATGGCGGGTGGAAGACTGGCCGCGGACGCCGTCGAGCAGCTACTGGTGACCGGCAATGCTCGCTGTCTGGCGAATGCGCGCAAACAGTTCATGAAGTCGCACGGGAAGGTTTTCTGGGTCTTGGGTATCATGCAGCACTTCTGGTATTCCAGCGACAAGCGACGCGAGCGTTTTGTCGCCATGTGCAGGGACAAGGATGTGCAGAAGCTGACCTTCGACGCTTACATGAACAAAGAGCTCGTGCGCGCAAAACCACTCGCGCATGTGAAGATCTTCTTCAAAGACATGGCCCACCTGCTCGGACTCGCGAAGGTATGACACTCTCTTGATACAACTCGCCCGCGCCAGCAAAAAGCCCATCCTCATCGCTGTGCTGCTGGCCATCGCCGTCGGCGGCATCGGCGGCGCCGCCACCGAGATCGGCCCTTGGTACGCCCAGCTGATCAAGCCCTGGTGGCAGCCGCCCGATTGGGTCTTTGGTCCGGTCTGGACGCTGATCTACATCACCACAGGCATCGCGGGCGTGCGCGCATGGCGTCTGGGCGATCCAGTGCAGCGGCGACTCTTCCTCGGCGCAGTGCTCGTCAACTGCGTATTGAATATTCTCTGGAGTC
>JBEDGK010000043.1:0-3314 GCA_041174665.1 Pseudomonadota bacterium | reverse complement strand
AGCCGGGGCGCAGACCGCGCTCGAATTGTTTTTCGCGCAGCTTGCGCAGCAAGTCCGGTAAAGGAATTTTTACCGGACAAGCCACGTGACATTCGCCACAGAGTGTTGACGCCTGAGGAAGGTCAAGTGTTTTTTCGATGCCGACGTAAGAAGGCGTGAGCACACTACCCATGGGCCCAGGATAAACCCAGCCATAGCTGTGACCCCCGATCTTCTGATAGACGGGGCAATGATTCATGCAGGCGCCACAGCGTATGCAGCGCAGCATGTCCTGAAATTCGCCGCCAATGAGCCCGGTGCGCCCCGCATCGACCAGCACGAAGTACATGTGCTCAGGACCGTCTTTCTCGTCGTGAGCACGTGGGCCCGTCAATAAAGAAAAATAATTCGAAATCGATTGACCGGTCGCAGAACGTGGCAGCAGGCGCATCACTGTTGCAAGATCTGCCAGTGTCGGCAGCACCTTCTCGACGCCGGTCACAACGACATGCACCTTGGGGGGAACGATGGTGCACATGCCCTCATTACCCTCGTTGGTAACCACGGCCACCGAACCTGATTCAGCGATGATGAAATTACCACCGGTCACCCCCATGTCTGCTGACAGAAAATGCGGACGCAGCACCTCACGTGCTTCGCGTGTCATTTCCGGAATGTCGGTCAGACGCGGCTTGTTGTGCACCTTCGCGAACAAATCAGCGATTTCTTCCTTGTCCTTGTGAATCACCGGCGCAATGATGTGCGATGGTGGCTCGTTATCGTTAATCTGGAGAATATACTCGCCAAGATCTGTCTCGATCGGTGTCACCCCGGCGGCCTCCAATGCCCGGTTGAGCTGCATCTCTTCCGAGACCATGGACTTGGACTTGATGACTTTTTTGACTTCATGTTTCTTGGCAATTTCGACCACCAGTTTCGATGCTTGCTCGGCGGTCTCTGCGTAGAGCACGGTGGCGCCACGCCGCGTGGCTTCTTGTTCAAAAATATCGAGCCACACATCCAGATTCTCAATCGCGCGCATGCGGCGCTCGATCGCTGCATCGCGCGTGCCCTCGAAGTCATCCAGCTCGGCGATAGCCGTCACTCGTGCACCAACGAATTTGGTCGAGAATTTTTTCATCGTCTGCTGCAAGCGCTGGTCCGCGAGCTTTTGACCCGCACGCGCCTTGAAATGCATGCTCTGAACTTGCATCATGCGTCTCCTGAAAGAACTTGCGCAACATGCAGTACGCGGGTCTTGTGATCACCTGTGCGGCGCAATCGGCCTTCGATGTTCAACATACAGCCGAGGTCTCCCAGCACCACAGCATCAGCACCGCTGGCATGAATGTTGGCGCACTTGTCATCGACGATGGCAGTAGAAATATCACCGTATTTGACCGCAAAGGTGCCGCCAAATCCGCAGCAAGCTCGCGCCTGATCCATTTCTTTCAGCTGCACGCCCTCTCGCATGGCCAGCAGCTCCCGCGGCTGGTGCTGAACCCCCAGCTCGCGAAGACCGGAGCAAGAATCATGATAAG
Source organism: Pseudomonadota bacterium (assembly GCA_041174665.1). Lineage (GTDB taxonomy): Bacteria > Pseudomonadota > Gammaproteobacteria > Burkholderiales > Burkholderiaceae_D > Pernthalerella. Next base: position 1,794 of record JBEDGK010000043.1, on the reverse strand, counting down.
TGACGGTGCCACGGAAGCTCCCGTTCGCCGGTGTGGGAAGTTTGTCGAGCCCGACCACATTGACCAGAAAGTCAGTCAGTTCGTAAACGCGGGGCTTGATAAGGGCATAGCGCTCGAGCAGCGCCGGATGGCCTGACAAGATGTCATCGTAATGCGTCCTGATGGTGCCACCGCAGGAGCCCGAGGGAACCACGATGTAATCCAATCCCTCAAAGTCGCTGATGAATTTCTCAGCCAATTCGCGTGCGGCTGCCTTGTTGCCGCTGCTGTAGGCGGGTTGGCCACAGCAGGTCTGAGCCGCCGGCACCACCACCTCACACCCCGCGGCCTCCAGCAGCTTGATGGCTGAAAAGCCGATTTCCGGACGCATTACGTCCACCAGGCAAGTCACGAGCAAACCAACACGCATCACAGATCCCTATTATTTGCATATTTGATGGCCCTGATTATCGGCTCAAGCAAGCCCCGGAGTCACGCCGCACTGCCATGAAATTAATTTGCGGACTTGCAGTAATTCTTTGGGTCTACTCTTGTGACGATGTTTCACATTGTGGTATAAACCACGTATTGCGTCGCACCAAAACCTTATGAAACACGAATCCCCTGCAAACGGCGATAAGACCTCCATCCAGGTGATTGAACGAATGATGGCTCTGCTGGACGCGCTAGCAGGCTATCCGGATCCGGTCAGCCTAAAAGAACTGTCAGCCGCCACCGGGCTGCACCCGTCCACTGCTCACCGAATATTGAACGATATGGTCGCCAAACGGTTTGTCGACCGCTCAGAACCGGGCACCTATCGTTTGGGCATGCGCTTGCTCGAACTCGGCAATATCGTCAAGAGCCGCCTGAACGTCCGCGAAGCTGCGTTGCCTTTCATGCAGGCACTCCATCGCAAGACTCAACAAACAGTAAATCTCTCGGTACGTCAGGGGGATGAGATTGTCTACATAGACCGGGCTTTCTCGGAACGCTCTGGCATGCAAGTCGTCAGAGCTATTGGCGGTCGGGCCCCGCTGCACCTGACCTCGATTGGTAAGCTTTTCCTGTCGGCTGACGATGCTAAACTGGTGCGCGCTTATGCTACCCGTACCGGACTGGCGGGCAACAACAAGAACTCGATTACTGATCTAGCCAAACTCGAACGAGAGCTTTCGCTTGTGCGCGCGCGCGGTTATGCAAGGGATAATGAGGAACTTGAGCTTGGTGTACGCTGTATGGCAGCCTCCGTTCGCGATGATGCCGGCCGTTTGATCGCTGGCTTGTCCATCTCCGCTCCCTCAGACAGGTTAAGGGATGACTGGCTGGAAGACTTGATCTCGACCGCCAACAACATCTCTGCTGTTCTGGGCTATCGATTGGCAGAGAGCGCCTGAAACAGCAATTGCCCAGTGGTGCGATTCCATGAACCATTAAAAAATAAACGCGTCACTGCGAAGATTTGTCGAACAAAGTGTCTAGGGAGTCTGCCGACAGCAGAGCCCCAGTCCACCTTTTGATCATAGTTTCATCGGCCAGTGAAAGGCGTTCACCAACCCAAAGGGGCAATTCGCCAAATCGCATCTCCAGCATGCTGGTCAGTAATTGCAGCTTGCCTTCCAGCCGTCCTTGTTGCACACCTTTCTGCATGCCTTGCTGCATGCCCGCCTGCATACCCTCTTCTTTTGCCAGTTGCTCTATCGACGTGATGTAAACCATCTTCGATTCCTCCTCCAGTGTGTTCAGATCCTGCCTTAACTGAGCCTGCAAATCCTTGGGCAGTCGCATCATCCAGTCAATCACCCGGAATAGATC
>JBEDGK010000042.1:0-3993 GCA_041174665.1 Pseudomonadota bacterium | reverse complement strand
CAGCGGTTTGGCTGACGACCTGCCAGATAATTCCCCAGCCGTTCAACGGCCTCGGCAAGATGCTCCATGGAGGTCGCATAGGACACTCGCAGGTAGCGTCGCGCCGCGTAGTCGCCAAAATCGAGCCCGGGTACCAGCACGACCCCAGTCTGGTCGAGCAGCTCGCGCGCGAATGCATCGGTGTCGTGGGTACACGCGGCGCAATCGGCGTAAATGTAAAAAGCACCGTCAGGAATGACCGGAATGTCAAAGCCCAGTTGCTTGAGCGCTGGCACCAGATAATCACGTCGTCGCCGGAATTCTTCCTTGCGTGACTCGAATATCGACGTCGCCTCGGGCGTGAAGCAGGCCAGCGCCGCTTGCTGAGCAATGCTTGATGCGCAAATAAACATATTCTGCCCAAGCTTCTCAATGGCGGGCAGCATCGTCGGGGGCACGACCAGCCAACCCAGACGCCAACCGGTCATGTTGAAGTATTTCGAAAAACTATTGATGACGATGAGGTCCTCGCCCAGCGCCAGTGCGGATTCGGGCTGTGCGTCATAGCGAAGCCCCTGATAGATCTCGTCCACCAGCGTGAAGCCGCCGCGCTCGCGCGCCGCCTCCGCTATCGCGCGTAATTCGTCCGTCGGTATCGAGGTACCCGTAGGATTTGACGGCGAGGCCAGTAGCACGCCGGTCGTGCGCTCTGACCAATGCGCGCGCACCATAGCGGCGGTCAGTTGAAAGCGCTCCAGCGGGCCACAAGGAATCATCGTCGCCCTACCCTCGAAGGCGGCGACAAAATGCCGGTTGCACGGGTAGCTGGGATCAGGCATCAGCACTTCGCTGTCGCGCCCGATGAGCGCCGCGCAGGCAAGCAGCAGCGCGCCAGAGGCCCCGGCCGTGACGACGATGCGCTCGGCGGGCACATCAAGCTGGAAGCGTGTTTTGTAGTGCTTGGAGATCGCCTCGCGCAAGGCTGGTAAACCCGTCGCATGGGTGTAGCGCATGGCGCCACCTTGCAGCGCACGAGCCGCGGCATCCAGCACGGGTTGCGCTGTCGGGAAATCCGGCTCGCCTATGCTGAGATGAATGATCGAGCGTCCAGCCTTTTCCAGGTCGGCGGCGCGCTTGATCACCTCCATCACATGGAAGGGCTCGATATCGTCGAGCCGGTGCGCGAGTGTGAATGACATGCCAACGTACCGACCGGAGGGCCGTCAGCGGCCTGCTGCGACTTCGGTCGCGCGCAGGCTGCCGGCAAGCTTGTCGAGTACGCCGTTCACGTATTTGTGACCGTCAATGCCGCCGAAAGATTTGGTGAGCTCAACGGCTTCGTTGATTACGACCCTGTAGGGGATCTCGATATGGTTTTTCAGCTCAAACGCGCCGATCAGCAGCGCCGCATGCTCGATAGGCGATAACTGATCAATGGCGCGATCGATCAGGGGGCGGATTTCATCGCGCAGCTGATCCGCCTGGCGTATGGTTCCGTGAAGGATCACATCGAAATGTCCGGCATCGGCTTTGTCGAAACCATGCGCATTACGAATATGCGCATCGATGGCGCCTGCATCGTCCTGGTTGATCAGCCACTGGTACAGCCCCTGCAATGCAAACTCGCGAGCGCGATGGCGCGGCGTACGGTGTTTGTTAGGATTGGCGTGCTGCGATTTGCTGCTCATCGTGTCATACCTTCATCAGTCTTCGTCAGCCTCATCAGTCAGCTCTTCCATCGCTGCTGCCAGATTTGCCATCTCCACCGCGACGCGCGCCGCATCCGCGCCCTTGGCGGCCATGCGCGCTTCGGCCTGCTCATCGCTATCAGTCGTCAGCACCGCATTGGCCACCGGAATACCGAAATCCAGCCCAATGCGGGTGATGCCTCTGCCGGATTCGTTGGCCACCAGTTCAAAATGATAGGTCTCGCCACGAATGACAGCACCCAGCGCGATCAGCGCGTCGAATTGTCCGGATTCGGCCATCTTTTGCAGGGCCAGCGGAATTTCCAGCGCGCCCGGCACGCTAACCAGAAGAATGTCTTCATCCTCGACACCCAGATGCTTGAGCTCGGTCAGACAAGCTGAACGCAGCCCGTGACAGACATCTTCATTGAAACGCGCCTGCACAATGCCGATGCGCAGGCCGCTTCCTTCGAAATCCGGTTCGTAAATTCCCACGCTCATGGCGCCTCCTGCTGAAATTCTTGTGTCATTGTTCGGGACCAGCCTGATAACCCGTTACTTCCAGGTTGAAGCCAGCCATGGAAGGCATCTTGCGCGGATTGGCCAGCAGCTTCATCTTGCCCACGCCCAGTTCGCGCAGTATCTGTGCACCAATGCCATAGGTCCGAAGATCCATTCTTGCGTTGCGCGTGGGTGTGTCGGGCTGCGGCGCGCACAGTGCGTTGAACTGCGCGAACATCTGCTCGGCCGACTCTTCACAGTTGAGCAACACGATGATGCCACGCTCAGTCGCCTTGATCGCCTTGAGCGCTGCCGAAATGTTCCATGAGTGCGTAGTGGCCTGCGACTCAAGCAAATCCAGTATCGACACCGGCTGATGCACGCGCACCAGCGTCTCTTGCTCTGCTGCTATCTGCCCATGCACCAGCGCGAGGTGAGCGCCGCCGCTGGGCTTGTCTCTGAACGCAATCGCATGGAACTCGCCATGGCCGGTCTGCATACGGCGCTCGGCCACGCGCTCGACAATGCTCTCTGTCCGGCTACGGTAATGAATCAGGTCGGCGATGGTGCCTATCTTTAGCTGATGCAGTCCGGCAAATTCGATCAGGTCGGGCAACCGCGCCATGGTGCCGTCGTCCTTGAGTATCTCGCAGATTACCGCAGCCGGCGTCAGTCCGGCAAGCTCGGCCAGGTCGCAGCCGGCCTCGGTATGGCCGGCCCGCATGAGCACGCCGCCGCGCTGCGCGCGCAAGGGAAACACATGCCCGGGCTGGACGATATCAGCGGGCTTTGCATGGCGAGCGACCGCAGCCTCGATCGTGCGCGCGCGGTCTGCCGCCGATATGCCAGTGGTCACACCCTCGGCCGCCTCGATGGAAACGGTGAAATTCGTGCCGTACGAGGTGCCATTCCGAGAAGTCATCATCGGCAGGTTGAGTTGCTCGCAACGCTCCTCGGTCAGGGTCAGGCAGATCAGCCCGCGTCCGAAGCGGGCCATGAAATTGATGGCCTCGGGCGTGACGAATTCTGCCGCCAGCACGAGGTCACCCTCGTTCTCGCGGTCCTCCTCGTCGACGAGGATGACCATTCGACCGGCGCGTAACTCGGCGATGATCTCTTTGGTGCTTGAAATGGACATGAAGGGAAATCCGGAAAGGGCACGTATTTTAAAGGATTTCCCCTTCTAAGCCCCTCAGCCTGGCTTGGGTAACGTCCCCGCGCTCAGCATGCGTTCCACGTAGCGGGCGATCAAGTCGATCTCCAGATTGACCTGACTACCCGGCTTGAGGTGCTTGAGGGTCGTGACTTCGATGGTATGCGGGATGAGGTTGATCGAGATCGTGCAGCCATCGGGAGTGTCGGCCACACGGTTGACCGTCAGCGACACGCCGTTGATCACGACCGAGCCCTTGTAGGCCAAGTACTTGCCCAGCCCAGTCGGCGCCTGCACATCGAGACGCCACGACTCGCCGACCGGTGCAAAGTGCATGACCCTGCCCAGACCATCCACATGGCCCGACACCAGATGACCACCCAGCCGCTCCGCCAGCGTGAGGGCCTTTTCGAGGTTGACCTCGCCGGGCGCATCCAGCCCTACGGTGCAATTGAGGCTCTCGCGCGAAACGTCGACGGTGAAGCTACTGTCGGTTTTACTGGTGACCGTCATGCACGCGCCATTGATGGCGATCGAGTCACCGATCGCGACATCGGATAAGGGCAAGCCTCCCGCCGCGACGTGCAAGCGGACGCCTGCATGGCCCTGATCGCCCAGCGGCTCGATCGAGGTAATGCGGCCGACTGCCGCGACAATTCCTGTAAACATGGT
>JBEDGK010000041.1:0-2711 GCA_041174665.1 Pseudomonadota bacterium | reverse complement strand
CTTCACATACGGATCATTGATGTGATCATGCAGCCAGTTTTTGTTCAGTTTGTTCTTTGCCATTCACGTAGAATACCGTTTTTGGAAGAAACTCATGTTGAAACTGACTCCCGCCGAGCGTAGCGCACTGCGATCCGAAGCCCATGCCATCGACCCAGTGGTGATGATCGGTGACAGTGGCCTGACCCCCGGCGTGCTCAAAGAAATCGATGCCAGCCTGAATGCGCACGGCCTGATCAAGGTACGTGTGCTCGGCGATGACCGCGAAGCGCGCATCAGCCATTACGAGACCATCTGCGAAAAACTCGGTGCCGCGCCGGTGCAGCATATCGGCAAGCTACTTGTGGTCTATCGCCCCAAGCAAGAGAAAATCAAAGAGCCCAAAACGACTCGCGGCAAAGGCCTGCGCGAAGTGGTGATTATCAAGACCAATCCCACGAAGAAGCCGACCATCAAGAAGCTGGTAGTCAAGGGCAATGAACGAGTCACAGCAGGTGGCAACGTCAAGCGGGCGAAGGTTCGACAGAAAAGCCTCAAAAAGACAGCGCTGGGGCGTTGAAACACTAGTTCGCGCGTGACCGCAACACGAGCGCAACAGCCAGGATACTTTGTACCATGTAGATAAGACTCGCGATGCCGTGCAAGAAACCGAAGCGAGCACGCATCGTCTCATCCATCACCCCTCCCGCCTGCGAAGCAGCTGCACGAATTTCGGCCATGAAAGGCTGCAGACCAAAATAACCGACTAGCACGCAAAGAAGCATGCCGACCACGAGCCGCATGCAGGTACTACGAGAAGGAAAATACGGGTCGGCCCGACAAATTATCAGCAGCAACAGGCCGCACACCAATGACAGCCAAGCCTCGGCGCGAAACAGGATGCCGGCCATCGTGCCGGCCAGCATCCGATCCTGCAGGATCATAAAGAACAGGGGCGCGGCCAGATAGCCGACTGTCCAGAGGCTACCCGCCCACATTGTGACCAGCAGCGTTCGTGCGAGAGTCAGCAGATAGGCTCGCATCGACGGATACCACTCAGATGTACTTGACTTCGATGATCTCGTACCCGCGAACCCCGCCGGGAGCCTGCACCTCGACCTCATCGCCCGCGTACTTGCCAATTAGCGCACGTGCGATCGGCGAACTGATCGAGATTTTTGATTGCTTGAGGTCGGCTTCGTCATCGCCAACGATCTGGTAGGTCACGTTATCGCCAGATTCCAGGTCTTCCAACGTGACGGTTGCGGCGAACACCACACGACCATCGGCGTCGAGCAACTTGGGATCGATGATCTGTGCTGCAGATAATTTACCCTCCAGCTCGGCAATACGGCCCTCAATGAAACTCTGACGCTCCTTAGCCGCATCGTACTCGGCATTCTCGGACAAATCACCCTGCGCGCGCGCCTCGGAAATGGCATTAATGACAGCCGGCCGCTCGACATGTTTCAGACGCTGCAGCTCGTCTTTCAGCAGTTGCGCGCCGTAGACGGTAATAGGTACGGTACTCATCATGTTTTCTTTGGCAAGTTGAAAAACACAGAGGCTGCGAATAGCTCGCAGCCTCTGTGCATGACCTCAATGGCTGAAGTTTAAACCAAATTACTGCAGTGACGCGTGCATGCCCTGCAAATCATACACATGCAGCTCGTTCAGGTGCGCCATGCCCTCGACCGCGGCCTTGGCACCGGCAATCGTGGTGTAGGTGGTCACCCGCGCGGCCAGTGCGGACGTGCGGATCGTGCGCGAGTCGTTGATCGCATTGCGCTTCTCTTCCACGGTGTTGATGACCAGCGCGATCTCATCGTTCTTGATCATGTCCACGATATGCGGACGACCCTCGGCGACCTTGTTCACGGTCTCGACCGGCACTCCCGCCGCCGCAATCGCCGATGCCGTGCCCTTGGTGGCCACTACGGTAAAGCCGATCTTCACCAGATCGTGCGCAATGTCGACGGCGCGTGGCTTGTCGCTGTTCTTCACGGACAGAAAGACCTTGCCTGATTTCGGCAGGCGCACGCTGGCGCCCAGCTGCGACTTCACGAAAGCTTCGCCGAAGGTGCGGCCCACACCCATCACCTCGCCGGTGGATTTCATCTCGGGGCCGAGAATGGTATCCACGCCGGGGAATTTGACGAATGGGAACACTGCTTCTTTCACGCTGAAGTACGGCGGCTCGACTTCCCTGGCGATGCCTTGGCTGTCGAGCGACTGGCCGACCATGCAGCGCGCGGCGATCTTCGCCAGCTGCAGGCCAGTGGCCTTCGACACATAGGGTACGGTGCGTGAGGCACGAGGATTCACTTCGAGCACGTAGACTACGTCCTCGGTCTTGCCGTTGACTTCTTGCTGCTGAATAGCGAACTGCACATTCATCAGACCGACCACATTCAGGCCCTTGGCCATCTGCGCGGTCTGGTGCTTGAGCTTGTCTATGGTCTCTTTCGCGAGCGAGTACGGAGGCAGCGAACAGGCAGAGTCACCCGAATGCACGCCCGCCTGCTCGATATGCTCCATCACGCCACCGATGAAGGTGCGCTTGCCATCGGAGAGGCAATCCACATCGACTTCGATCGCATCATTCAAGAATCGGTCGAGCAGCACTGGAGAATCATTGGATACTTTTACCGCTTCGCGCATGTAGCGCTCAAGATCGCGCTGCTCGTGGACGATTTCCATCGCACGACCACCGAGAACATAGGAAGGACGTA
>JBEDGK010000040.1:0-11505 GCA_041174665.1 Pseudomonadota bacterium | reverse complement strand
ATGCCGCCAAGGGCTACTCGGCAATGAGCTTTACTACGCCAGGTAACTTTCCCGTGCTTGACGAAATCCGCAACAAACTCTACGCGAATGGCAAGGGCAATCTGAAAGAGCTGGATCGCGTCGGTAATGTGATGTACATGCGGGGCATCGCAGCCACGGTGCTGATGGTCGAGGCAATGCGTGTCGCACAGAACAAATATGGCAAAGGCAAGGTGCTGAACGGTGAACAAATGCGCTGGGGTCTGGAGAACTTGAATGTTGATGCCACCCGCCAGAAAGCGCTTGGCGTATTCGACATGTTCCCACCGATTAAAACCTCTTGCGATGACCATGAAGGTTCCGGCGCGGTAAAGGTTGTTCAGTGGGATGGGAAGCAGTGGATTTCTGTGTCGAAGAACTGGATTACTGGCGACAAGGCTCTCGTGCGCAAATTGCTGGAAGAATCTTCCGCGGCTTATGCGAAAGAAAAAGGCATTACACCGGCTTGCATGAAGTAATCGCGCCTGCATGTCTGAAGACGCTGGATCCTGGTATCCGCCCGGGTGACGAGTGTAGCGTCATCAGCCTGACAGCCGTCATTCCGGCGCAGGCCGGGATCCAACGACTGTCGCAGCGCACCCTGCCGCCACTACTGGACTCATTAATGCGATGACCACCGCCATGACGACTGCCATGACCACCGTACCCATCCTGAACATCAATAATATCGAGGTCATCTACGACCACGTGATCCTTGTGCTCAAGGGTGTATCGCTATCTGTCCCGCGCGGCAAAATCGTCGCGCTGATGGGTGCGAATGGCGCAGGCAAATCAACGACGCTAAAATCCATCTCGACACTGCTGCGCGGCGAGCGCGGTGACGTCACGAAAGGTAGCATCGAATTCAACGGTGAACGCATCGATCAACTGACACCCAATGAGCTGGTGCGGCGCGGGCTGTCGCAGGTGATGGAAGGGCGTCACTGCTTCGGCCACCTGACGATTGAAGAAAACCTGTTGACCGGTGCCTACACGCGCAAGCTGAGCCGCGCCAATCTGAAAGACGAGCTGGAGAAGGTGTATCACTACTTTCCCCGTCTGAAGCAGCGACGCGGCTCTCAGGCAGGCTATACCTCGGGAGGTGAGCAGCAGATGTGCGCGATCGGCCGTGCGCTCATGGCCAAGCCCTCAATGATCCTGCTGGATGAACCCTCCATGGGACTCGCACCGCAGATTGTCGAAGAGATCTTCGGCATCGTGCAAGACCTGAACCAGCGCGAGCAAGTGTCCTTTCTGCTGGCAGAACAGAACACGACCATTGCGCTCAAATACGCTGACTTTGGCTACATCCTCGAAAACGGTCGTGTAGTGATGGAAGGCGCTGCCGCCGATCTGGCGGCGAATGAAGACGTCAAAGAGTTTTACCTTGGCATGTCCAGCGCTGGTCGCAAGAGCTTCCGCGACATGAAGTTCTACCGCCGCAGAAAACGCTGGCTGGCCTGATCCCTTTTCTCTTTCCGGAAAAATCATGAGCACTGTGTACGATGCACTGGAGTCGCGCGATCCGTCCGCGCGCGAAAAAGATCTGTTATCTGCACTGCCCGCGCTGGTCGCGCGCGCCAAACAGGCCAGCGGCTGGTCCGCGATTCTGAAAGACATCAATCCGGAAGACATCAGCAGCCGCACTGCACTGGCTCAACTGCCTGTGACTCGCAAGTCGGCGCTAAAAGACATCCAAAAGGCGGCGCTGCCCTTCGGCGGATTGAATGTCACACCCGTCGACAAACTCTCGCGCATCTTCATGTCGCCCGGCCCAATCTTCGATCCTGAAGGGCGAGGCGATGACTGGTGGCGCTATGCGCGCCCGCTACACGCGCTGGGTGTGCGTGGCGGCGATCTGATCCAGAACTGCTTTGCCTACCATTTCACGCCGGCTGGCCTGATGGTTGAAGGTGGCGCAGCAAAGCTCGGCTGTCCGGTGATACCCGCCGGCATAGGCCAGACCGAGATGCAGGTACAGGCAATGACCCTGCTGCGGCCGAAGGCCTATGTGGGCACACCCTCGTTCCTGAAGATCATCATCGAAAAAGCCCAGGAAATGGGCGAAGATATTCGCAGTGTCCGCTATGCGCTGGTTGGTGCGGAAGCGCTGCCGCCGTCGCTGCGCACCTGGCTGAATGAACATGGCGTGCCGCATGTGCTGCAAACTTACGGCTCGGCTGATATCGGCAACATCGCCTATGAAACGCTGAACGGCGATCAGGTAAATCCCGGTATGGTGCTGGATGAGACACTGATGCTGGAAATCGTGCGCCCCGGCACAGGCGAGCCCGTCAGCGATGGCGAGGTCGGCGAGGTGGTCATTACCTCATTCAACCCTGACTATCCGCTGATTCGTTTCGCGACGGGTGATCTGTCGGCTGTGCTGACAGGCATATCGCCTTGCGGACGTACGAATACCCGGATCAAAGGCTGGATGGGGCGCGCCGATCAAACCACCAAGGTGCGTGCCATGTTTGTGCATCCATCACAAGTGGCAGATATCGTGCGTCGCCACCCGGTCATACTCAAAGCGCGTTTGGTGATCACTGGCGACATGGGTAATGACGAAATGACTTTGCATTGCGAGGTCGCTGACACTATCGCCGCATCCTCCCATGCCGAGACTATCGTGGCCTCGATTCGCGACATGACCAAGTTGCGCGGAGAGGTTAAATTTGTGGGACAAGGCAGCTTGCCGAATGATGGCAAAGTGATCGATGACGCGCGCAGCTACCAATAAGAACCTGACTGAAGCAAGACCTGAGGCCCTGCCTCAAGCCATCGCTGGCACACACCAAAAAAACTCCGGCAGCCTGATGCTGGCTGCCGGGGTGGTTGATGTCAGGCAGTAGTTAACCGAATTCGCTCAGTCGGTGTCTGCCAGTGCCATGCGCCGCGATACCTTGTTCAACGCCTGTTCCAGCACATCGACAGAACCTGAGCGTTGGCGGTCTGTACCCGCCCGAGCGGCAAGACTGTTGGCAAACAAGCGCTTACCCTCAAGATCGAGCTGATCTAGTTGCGGCGCTGCCTCGAACAGGAACAGCAGCTCATCGCCCCACAAGACATCCTGATCATCAACCCACTCCGGATCAATGGCATTCGGATGACTGCTGTCTGGCGCGGAAAGATATAAATTGATCAGACACTCAAGCAAAAAACTTTTATCGTTAAGCTGACCATTCACGATCATATTCGCATGCTTGTAAAAACCTGGAAGTCGCTGCGGATCGATCCCATCGAGCACCGCCGTGTTGGCACCCAAGGCCAGATGCACTGACGCTGTGTCCTCGCGTAGCTGCACGCGCGGCTCGCTGTGCGACTTGAGTATCGGCGTCGACGCAGCCGAAGATTTTGCCGCCTTGGTGCTGCGCACCTTTAACGAAGGCGAATCCTCGGTGCTACGCTTTTTACTGGTTTTTGGCGTTACTGGCTGAGACGCATTCCCAACGGCAATCTGCCCCGGTTTGATGGAATGAATTCCCATGTTGACCTCTCACTAGTAGTAAATAGCTTGGAAAATGCTTTAGTCGAATAAGCAAGCTGGTCGTTATTCGATTCAGAGGCTGCGGGTAGCGCTCCGAGTAGTCATCCGCATCAGTTGGCAGAATCCGTTACCTGAAGAAATGGCCTACCAACGTTGTCTACCTCGTTTATTTGAAAAAATTATCCACCCATGGACAGTCTTTCCTTGTAAGAACGTTCTTTGCGCCTTTGTCGGTTACAAAAGTCTGTCGCTAGTTCTCTTCTGTTGTCGGATAGCCAGAAATAATTCATGGCGAAGGTGGCTCCGAGTAACACCCCGTTGGAAGGCAAACTGGCCGGGCTGTGCCACCAGCACCGCATCAGATCCTGGTAACGCGTTCGCTGAACGTACGGGAACATTCAGTCGCCTGACCCGCATCAAACAAGCAAGTTCCCTCCATGAAAAACCCTTGATCGGCTTGCGTTCCTAAAAGCGACCGACAGCAAAGGCCCGTCGGACATCATATGGAGGAGTATCTATGCTTTCCCTGCCCAAGGTATTGCCACGGCTCAAACAGTTCAAGTCTGCTGGAAGGACATCGGATCCGCCGACACCATCGTCTCCCTACCCACGGATGCGCACCAAAGTACGCCGTGCCGATTACTATCTTGACGCGAGTTGGCATACCCGAAAGAGCTTTCGAGCGATCAGGGACCATGCCAACCAGACCTCAGACAAGCTAGGACCTAAAACCGCAAGCGAATCACTGGTCGGTCAGATCGATGTTTTACTGTGGTCGATCAGGCCGGAGCTGCCGGATGACGAACAAAGCAAGGCAATGTATCTGTCTTTGTTGTCGCGGCAACTACAGGCATTGGACGCAAGCACGCTCGAATGGCTCGCTCCAGCACTTGAACAAGCCAAGTACGAATGCCATGTCACTGAAACCATCATCGATGACCAACTCTACATCGAGCATGGGTTCTCCAATGGTCCGCCGCACACGCACCAGCGAACAATACTGACCACGTCTGAATTTCTTCACACGATAGACCAAGCACGAGAGGTCGTGCAAACCCGCCATATTGACCCGGATCTGGCGCTGACCGATATGACCAAGCAGGCTATCCGGAATCAGCTTGCGATCAATGCGTCACAATGGACTTCGGGCGACAGATCGCTTGCCTGTCTTGACCAGCTTGCTCAATCGCTGGCAAGCGTACTCGATACCTGCATCGGCGCACCCTTGCTGACTGCAAGCACCGTACTGCCGGATGCTAGTACCGTCACCTGGCGAGATGGTCGACTGGTGATCGATGGGGCAACCGCCGCCACCTTGCTGCACCCTGGCAGCGACGAATTGTTTGCGCGTGTTCAGCGGGATATTCTGGAATGCGTGCTGCTGAGGCGGTGCGCCAGCCGCCCGGCTGATACTGATCACGCCATGCAAGTGCTACGGCCTGCTCTGTGGGCCGTGATGGAGCAGATCGAGAGTCTGCCACCATCTGTAATCATTTCCGCAGAAAGACGCCGAGCATTGCGCGAGGCGATCGCACTGGCAGAGCAACCCGGCAGCATTCAAATCATGCCCACCGTAGGCGCCACCTTGGGGCATGCATGGATAAAACCACATTTATCAATCACACCGGATAAGCTCGGGAACGCAAATGCCGTCGGGACACGCTTCATGCACGGTGGCGGCCAGCCGCAGCCGAAACATTCGACTATTAACGAATGGTCTATACGTTGGCTGACCCCGCAAGAGATGGAAGAATGTAACCCGGCGCAAGAGGCTTGGCATCTCGAGATGCCCATTGGCGCGTCGCAGCTCGCATCGGCCGCCCACTCGCTGGCAAAGGAATGGAAGGCCTCTGGCCAGCACTATCGCTTCGCCGAAGTTCAGCCCGACAAACCCGCTTCCGGCTGCAGGATTAGCGTCTGGGAAAGTGTGCGGCGTGCGATGAGCCCGATCCTGCTCGAGTGCTTCGATGAATTTAACCTTGGTCTTCCGCTGCCGGAGACACCCACGGCGCTGTGGGAGCGGCTGCGGAATTTCAAGTACTGGGTGCAGCGCATCGCTAAAGACTGAGCCGATCCGAAGTGGCCGCAGGGAGGTGCCGACATTGACTTATAATCGCCGGCACTCGAATAAAAACATCCGGAGATCGAATGGCCCTCCCCGCAGCACTTCAGCATCTGAGCCTTCCTGTCATTTCAGCCCCCATGTTCATCGCCAGTGTACCGGCACTCGTCATCGAGCAGTGCAAGGCTGGTATCGTGGGTTCTTTCCCTGCGCTGAATGCCCGGCCGGCAGCGCAGCTCGATGTCTGGCTGACTGATATCAAGCAAGCGCTGGCAGCGCACAAGGCAGCGAATCCTGATGCCATCATCGGCCCGATCGCGGTGAACCAGATCGTCCATGGGTCGAATGACCGTCTTGAGCATGATGTGGAAGTCTGCGTGAAGCATCAGATACCGATCACCATTTCCTCGCTGCGCGCACCACCGAAAGAAATGCTCGATGCGATTCACAGCTACGGCGGCATCGTGCTGCATGATGTGATCTCGATACGTCATGCACAAAAGGCGCTGGAAGCGGGTGTCGACGGATTGATTCTCGTCGCTTCCGGTGCAGGCGGGCATGCGGGCCGGCTTTCGCCGTTCGCACTGGTCGGCGAGATACGAAAGTTCTACAGTGGGACCGTAGTGCTGTCGGGCTCGATCACGACCGGCGACAGCATTCTGGCGGCTCAGTCCATGGGCGCCGATTTTGCGTATATCGGTTCACGCTGGCTGGCCACCAAAGAAGCGAACACCAGCGAAGGCTACCGACAAGCGATTCTGGAATCGACGGCAGCCGATGTGGTGTACACCGATTACTTCACCGGTGTTCACGGTAATTACCTGAAAAAATCCATCGTCAAAGCAGGACTCGATCCAGAGAATCTGCCCGAAGGTAACAAGAACGCGATGAGTTTTTCCAGTGGTGGCAACAGCGACGCCAAAGCGTGGCGCGATATCTGGGGTGCGGGTCAGGGTGTGGGCTTGATGGACGATGTGCCTAGTGTGGCTGAGATGGTTGCAAGACTGCGCAGCGAATACCTGGCGGCACGCGCCCGCGTGATGGCGACCGACTATCCGCGCGGCTGATGCGCGTCGGGCCTGCTCCCAGCTTTCGCTGTCTGGCATCACGCCTTACGCAGGCTCGACATTCACCAGCTCATTACCCTCGATTTTTACCGCATTCACGCGCTTGAGCTGAGTGATCACCCAATGCGATAAATGAATATCGCCAAAATTCATGTGGCGACGATTCGCTGACTGAATCAGCGGCACCTTGCTGATCAGATTCGGCACATCGGATAGCTTGATTCTCTGCTTGTCCATCAGCAGAAACTTGAACAGTACCTTGATACCATTTTGCGCATTGCGCAGCGGATCTGCCTCGAGATACCGTATCCGCGAGTGCGCGGCTTCAATCGCATCCTGCACCTCGGTGAAAGGCCGTCCATGCCCTGGGATCACCAGACGCACATCGAGCGCCTCGATCATGTCCAGCGTGTCACGGGTCTCTCGGAATCCCGCATAGCTTTCAAGTGCCGGAAAAATCACGCCAAAGCCTTTTTCCCAGAGTGCGTCGGCAGAAATCAGGATGCCATGCTGCTCGCAGAACAGCACATAAGAATACGGATGATGACCGGGCGCGAACAAAACCTTCCAATCCATGCCCCCAAGGCGCACTATCTGATCAGGCTTGACTCCTTCGTCCGCACGAAAAGGATCGCAACGCTGTCCGGTCGCATCGAACGACAGCGTGCGCTTGTCCCAGCGCTGAACTCGTTGCAGCTCGGCTGCCGGTATCGCGGTGTGCACTTTTGGATAGTGCTCTTGGAGAATACGATTGCCACCGCAATGATCTGAGTGCAAATGCGTGTTGTAGATCGCGTCCAGCGGCCTGCCTTTGAGCAAATCCTGAATCAGCGCGAGTGTCTGCTCGGCGTGCTTCACGTAGCCCGTGTCAACAACTGCCGTGCGCTCATTGTCGATAAAAACAATATTATTCGACGAGAGCCAGCCGCGTTCGAGGACATGCATGGTTTTTGGCAGCTTCATGGTTTGATCTGATAAGCAAGTGAAATTCGGGCGAATTCGGCCAACAATTCAGGCGTGCCGCCATTGAAGGTCGTGAACGCATTACCTGTTCTGACGACTAGCCGCGGTGGAGACAACCAACCGGCGAGCGGAATGCCGATCAGCTTGGCGCTACGAATTTCATTCCAGCTGGCCTGTCGGTTCCACAACCAAGTCTGACGTATGCCTTCAGCATCGATCGTGACCTGGGAGCGTAGAAACCCGACATACGACAGCGCCAGCATCAGCATCGCTGCGATGAAAAGGATGCGCACGCCCCAGCTGTAATCCACCAGCGCATACCGCAAAGCGAAGCTCACGCCATACCCGGCGAGCGCCACCGTCACCAAGGTGGCCAGCATCTTGAACCAGGGGCTGTAGGCTGGCCCGGTAAGCGTCTGGGTCGGTTGATAAAACTGCGTATGCATGGGCAGTGATTGTGCCGTGGTGTTTGCTTGCCGCACGGATCAGGAACGTCTTGTCGCACGCCGGCGGATGATCTCTTCCCAGATCGCGCGTTTTTTTGACTCCGGCGCAACGCTCCAGTCGGTGATTTCATTCAAGGTTCGCTGGCAGCCGGTGCAGAGCCCGCTCGCGCGATCCATCTGACAAATGCCGACACAAGGGGATGGCATCGGGCCCTGATGCTTGGCGGGGTCGAATTCTTGAAGATTGATGGTCATGGAAGTGTCATTGTGCGACATCAGAGCCCAGCACGCTGTTTTTTCTCTGCCAGTTTTGCATGAAATTTCTCAGGCGCGATCACCGCACGCTCATGCTCACCCTCACTGATTTTGTCCAGACCATCCCAGGCCTCGACCCTGAAGCGCACGCGGCGGCCCTCGACGGCAATTACTTCACCGCGTATGGTTAGCGTCATGCCCGGTGGTGTCGCTGCCAGATGAGAAAAACTCACATGGACGCCCAGGCTTTGCTCATTCGGCCAGTCCACATACGGCATGATGCCCAGGGTGCAGGCCAGCTCCATCAGTCCGACCATATAGCCTGTCGCCAGCACTGCCGGCATGTCATTTGCAAAATCCACGTGCTGGCCGAACAGTTGCGGTACGACTGAATGCTCAGGAACGATGGTCTGCCATTCGAAGCGCAGGCCGGGTTTCAGTTCAGGACTCATGGTCTGTCTCGCTCTCAGTCCGCCCGCTTGGCCGCGATCGCGCTGCCCGCGCGACTGGACGACTTGCGGCCCAGCTGTTCGGAAATGAATTGCCCGGCATCGACCACGGCGTCCAGCGAGATGCCGGTTGATATACCCAAGCCATGCATCAGATACAGCACATCTTCTGTGGCGACATTGCCCGTCGCGCCTCTGGCATACGGGCAGCCGCCCAAGCCAGCAACGGACGAGTGATAGATCACCACGCCGACTTCCAGTGCCGCATAAATATTCGCCAGTGCCTGACCATAGGTGTCGTGAAAATGTCCGGCCAATCGCTCCAGCGGGAATTCTTTCGCGGCTCGCTCAAAGACACGCTTCACCTGACCTGCAGTGCCGACACCGATCGTGTCGGCAATATCGATCTCGTCGCAGCCCAGATCGCGCATGCGTCTGACCACATCCGCTGCGGCTTCTGGGGTGACTTCACCTTGATACGGACAACCCAGCGCACAGCTAACGCTGCCACGCAGGCGCATGCCGTGCTGCTTGGCCGCCTGTGCGACGTCGCGGAAGCGTTCGATCGATTCCGCGATCGAGCAATTGATATTCTTTTGCGAAAAAGCCTCCGATGCCGCGCCAAAGATCACGACCTCATCCATCTTTGCCGCCAGTGCCGCTTCAAAACCTTTCATGTTCGGCACTAGCGCCGAGTAGATCGTGCCAGGTCGGCGCTGAATCCCCTGCATCACCTCGGAAGATGTCGCCATCTGTGGCACCCATTTCGGCGACACGAACGAGACCGCCTCGACATTCGGGATGCCTGCATCGCTTAGTCGGTTCACCAGATCGATCTTTACCTCGGCAGAGATTGTCTGCTTTTCATTTTGCAGGCCATCGCGCGGGCCGACCTCGACAATTTTTACCGCTGTAGGGAATACTGAAGCACTCATCGGTTGTCCTTGTGTTCGAATGACAGTAGCTGTGCGCCTTCGGTGACCTGATCACCGACCGCGTACAGCAATTCAGTGACCTTGCCTTGAGAAGGCGCGCTGATCGTATGCTCCATCTTCATCGCCTCCATGATCAAGAGCGGCGTACCCTTGTCCACCTGCGCACCCGCATCGACCAGCAGCGCGACGATCTTGCCTGGCATGGGGGCTGTCAGACGGCCGCCAGCGGCCTCCTGCTCGCCCGCATGTGCCATCGGATTACTCCAGTCCAGTGACCAGTGCTGGCCGCCATGGAATACCTGAAAACTATCGCCACTGCACACAACACTCGCTGTCAGCGCTTGCCCATCCACGCGAACGCTCAGCTGATGACCGGTGCGTGAAAAATCACTCAGCAGGGCGGTACCGAGATCCGTGTTCAGCCGTACTCCGGTGCGCTCATACGCCAGACCGAGCAGGCGCTCGCCCGTCGCATCCATAAAGCTGAGCCTGCGAGTCAGCGCACCATTCATTCGCCAGCCGGAAGTCTGCGACCACGGATCCGCTGAGGCTTGCGACTCAGACAGTATCAATGCCGCACAGGCCAGCGCCAGCACCGGCAATGGCGAGGGCATTGGCACCGGAAACAGTTCGTCATGATGACGCTCTATCAGTCCGGTGTCGAGTTCAGCGGCTGAGAATGGCTTACTGGTGATCAGGCGACCCAAAAACGCTACATTGGTCGACAAGCCGACCACCTCGAACCTCGCCAATGCCTGCGCCATGCGCGCCAGCGCCTGCGCGCGATCGTCACCCCAGACAATCAGCTTCGCAATCATCGGATCGTAGTAGGGCGTGATCGCATCGCCCTCGCGCACACCGGCATCAACCCTTACGACATCCTCACGTGTGAACTCGGCGGCGACAGGCATGCGCAGATGTTGCAGGCGACCTGTCGATGGCAGGAAGCCTTTCTCCGGATTCTCTGCATACACACGCGCCTCGATCGCATGGCCCTGTATCTTCAGGTCTTCCTGTAAAAGAGGCAGTCTTTCACCCGCCGCCACCCGTAATTGCCATTCGACCAGATCCGTGCCGGTGATCATCTCGGTTACCGGATGCTCGACCTGCAGCCGGGTGTTCATTTCCATGAAATAGAAACTGCCCTCTTGCTGCGCAATGAATTCCACCGTGCCTGCGCCGACATAGCCGACGGCACGCGCGGCCGCAACAGCCGCGTCACCCATCGCCTTGCGGCGTTCTGCAGTCATCCCGGGGGCAGGCGCTTCTTCCAGCACTTTTTGGTGACGACGCTGTACCGAACAATCGCGCTCGAACAGCGACACACAATGGCCGTGCGTGTCAGCAAACACCTGTATTTCGATATGACGCGGGCGCACCAGATATTTTTCGACCAGCACGCGCGCATCACCAAAGCTGTTCTTCGCCTCGCGCTGACAGGACGCCAGCGCGGCCGCGAAATCTTCGCTGCGCTCGACGATACGCATGCCCTTGCCGCCGCCGCCTGCGCTCGCCTTCAATAGCACCGGATAAGCGATCTTGTCTGCCTGCTGCTGAAGAAAGGCCGCATCCTGATTCTCGCCGTGGTAGCCGGGCACCAGCGGCACGCCCGCTTTTTCCATCAGCGCCTTCGCCGCTGACTTCGACCCCATCGCATGAATCGCTGATGCTGGTGGACCGATGAATACCAGCCCGGCTGCCGCGCAGGCGTCGGCAAACGCTGCGTTCTCTGACAAGAAGCCATAGCCCGGATGAATCGCCTGTGCGCCCGCTGCTTGCGCGGCCGCGATGATGCGATCTGCTTTCAGATAACTGTCCGC
>JBEDGK010000039.1:0-2923 GCA_041174665.1 Pseudomonadota bacterium | reverse complement strand
ATATGGTCTGAAGGCAACCGCTCGTGGCCGTATTACTGCGCGCCAGATCGAGGCAGCGCGTCGCGCGATGACCCGTCACATCAAGCGGGGTGGTCGTATCTGGATTCGTATTTTTCCGGATAAGCCCATCTCAATTAAGCCTGCCGAAGTCCGTATGGGTAACGGTAAAGGAAACCCGGAGTACTACGTTGCCGAGATTCAGCCCGGCAAGGTGCTCTATGAAATGGATGGCGTTGATGAAGCGCTGGCCCGCGAAGCTTTTCGTCTCGCAGCGGCCAAACTGCCCCTGTCGGTCACCTTTGTGACCCGCCAGCCAGGCCGTTAACCGACCCCGGAGAAAAGAATGAAAGCTTCTGAACTAAGAACCAAAGACGACGCAGCGCTGGCCAAAGAAATGGAAGACCTGCTGCGCGCCCACTTCAACCTGCGCATGCAGCACGCGACCCAGCAGCTGGCCAACACGGCCCAGCTGACCCAGGTCCGTCGTGATATCGCCCGGGTGAAGACTCTGATCCGCGAAAGGAAGGCAGCATGAACGCCGCATCCCAAGAAAAAGCTGCCTTAAAGCGCACCCTGGTGGGTCGCGTGGTCAGCGACAAGATGAATAAGACCGTGACGGTCCTGGTCGAGCGCAAGGTCAAGCACCCGCTCTACGGCAAGATCGTCGCCAAGTCTAAGAAGTACCACGCCCACGTGGAAGACAATGGCCTGAAGGTTGGCGATGTGGTCGAGATCTCTGAGACTCGCCCCATCTCTAAGACCAAGGCCTGGGCGGTCACCCGTCGGATTGCCGAGGCGGTGGTCATCTAAGCGGTCACCCGGCGGGCCTGGCCTGCCGGATTCCGACGGATTTGGTAGTTACGAATCTTTCGGGTTAGAATCGAGGGCTTTTCAGCAGTAAATAGGTGGGTAGGGTTTTCGCGCCGGGCGGTCATGCTCTGGGGCGGCGACATTACCTGGTGTGTCACCCCGATGAATACGGGACCAAGACTGGCCGCAGGGCGTTCGCAGATCACGCGAACCAAGTGGGGCTAAGTTGGGAAGAAAAAATCATGATTCAGATGCAATCGCGTCTGGACGTCGCCGATAACACCGGCGCACGTTCAGTCATGTGTATCAAAGTTCTTGGTGGCTCCAAGCGCCGTTATGCCGGTGTGGGCGATGTCATCAAGGTGAGTATTAAAGACGCTGCCCCTCGTGGCCGTGTCAAAAAAGGCGAGATCTATAACGCCGTGGTCGTGCGCACCGCAAAGGGTGTTCGCCGTCCCGATGGCTCGCTGATTAAGTTCGATGGCAATGCAGCCGTGTTGCTGAACGCCAAACTCGAGCCGATTGGCACGCGTATCTTCGGACCCGTCACCCGCGAACTGCGGACGGAACGGTTCATGAAGATTGTGTCGTTGGCCCCCGAGGTCATTTAACTCAGTGTGCAGATCTAGTCGGCGGAGAATAAACCGATGAACAAAATTCGTAAGGGTGACGAAGTCATCGTCATCACAGGAAAAGACAAAGGCAAGCGGGGCATCGTGTCGCACCGTGTTGGCCCCGATCATCTTCTGATCGAAGGCGTCAACATGGTCAAGAAGCACACCCGTCCTAACCCGATGAAGAACACCACCGGTGGCATCGTGGATAAGGCGATGCCCATTGACCAGTCGAACGTTGCCATCTTCAATCCGGCAACACAAAAAGCTGATCGCGTTGGCATCAAGATTGAGCAAGACGGCAAGAAGGTTCGTATCTTCAAGTCGAACGGCCAGCCGCTTCCAACCCCCTCATTGGCATAACGCTTTAGGAACCTATCATCATGGCGCGTTTGCAAGCACATTACCGGGAAAAAATCGTTCCTGAGCTCACGACCAAGTTTGGTTACAAGAGCATCATGGAAGTGCCCCGTCTGACCAAGATCACCCTGAACATGGGCCTGTCCGAGGCGGTTGCCGATAAGAAAATTATCGAGCACGCCGTTGGCGATATGACCAAGATTGCAGGTCAAAAACCTGTTGTCACCAAGGCCCGCAAGGCGATTGCTGGCTTCAAGATTCGTGAAGGCTATCCCATTGGCTGTATGGTGACGCTGCGCGGTTCCAGAATGTACGAATTCCTGGATCGTTTCATCACCATCGCACTGCCCCGTGTCCGTGACTTCCGCGGGATTTCGGGCAAGGCCTTTGATGGCCGTGGCAACTACAACATCGGTGTGAAAGAGCAGATCATTTTCCCCGAGATCGAGTACGACAAGGTGGACGCGCTGCGCGGTCTGAACATCAGCATCACCACCACCGCTAAAAGCGACGACGAAGCGAAGGCATTGTTGGCCGCTTTCCGTTTCCCCTTCCGCAATTAATCAGGCACTGAGGAACCTCATGGCTAAGCTGTCACTTATCAATCGCGAGAAAAAGCGCGAAATGTTGGTCAAGAAATACGCTGCAAAGCGCGCTGCGCTTCAGGCAACGATGAATGACCAGTCCAAGACTGAAGAAGAGCGTTACGAAGCGCGTCTGGCACTGCAGAAGCTGCCCCGCAATTCCAGCCCCACTCGGCTGCGTAACCGCTGTGAACTCACGGGCCGTCCTCGCGGCACGTTCCGTATGTTTGGGCTTGCCCGGGCCAAGATCCGTGAGATCGCGTTCCGTGGTGAGGTGCCTGGCGTGACCAAGGCCAGCTGGTAAGAAGGGAACAAGACTATGAGCATGAGTGATCCCATCGCCGATATGTTTACCCGTATTCGCAATGCCCAGCGGGTTGAAAAACCCTCCGTGGCAATGCCGGCGTCGAAATTAAAAATCGCAATCGCTTCGCTGCTGAAAGACGAAGGCTACATTGAGCATTTCAATGTGCATCAGGCTGGCGCGAAAGCAGATCTCGAGATTGGCCTGAAGTACCACGCAGGTCGTCCCGTCATCGAAAAGATCGAGCGGGT
>JBEDGK010000038.1:0-9482 GCA_041174665.1 Pseudomonadota bacterium | reverse complement strand
GTACTGATGCATGACGAAGTTCTGGGCCGTACCGTCGCCGGCAGCGGCAGTGTCGGCGCATTGAGTATGGCTGAGTTACAAGCAATGGATGCGGGCAGCTGGTTTTCGGCAGATTTCTCCGGCGAGCGCGTGCCATCGTTCTCAGAGGCAGCGGAGTACTGCCTGCGCGCCAGCTTATTCATGAATGTCGAGATCAAACCGCTGGCGGGTGAAGAGGCGCGTACCGGTCAACTGGTTGCGCAGGCGTGCAAGTCGCTGCCCACGGGCAGTGTGCTGTTGTCCTCGTTTTCCATTGAGGCGCTGAAAGCCGCAATGAGCACGGCCCCCGATGTGCCGCGCGCATTGCTCGTCGCAGCGATTCCTTCTGACTGCCTGGCCAAGCTCTCGGCATTGTCAGCGCTGGCGCTGCACGCGCAGGCGAAGCAACTCACTGCAGAGCAGGTCAGGGCGGTCAAAGCCGCTGGTTATGGTGTGTTCTGCTACACCGTCAACGACCCGATGCAGGCGCGCACGTTGTTTGCAATGGGGGTCGATGCGATCTGCACCGACCGACTCGATCTGATCGGCCCAGATTTTTTCGGGCGATAGCAAGTCCCTGACAGATCGTTGCGTCAGCATTGATTTTTCGGCAATTTTTGCCGCGGCCCTCACCCCCGCAGACCCGGAAAGCCAGAGTGCATCACGTATAATCGTCGGTTTTCCAGCGTCCAGTGAACGCTCAAAGCATCTGCGACCAATCAGCCAATGAATTCCTCAGAAATCCGCGAAAAATTCCTCAGTTTCTTTGCGTCCAAAGGGCATGCCGTCGTTCGTTCGTCCAGTCTGGTGCCGGGCAATGATCCGACGCTGCTCTTCACGAACTCCGGCATGGTGCAGTTCAAGGATGTGTTCTTGGGAACCGACAAGCGCGACTATGTGCGTGCGGCCTCCGTGCAGCGTTGTTTGCGCGCTGGCGGCAAGCACAATGATCTGGAGAACGTGGGCTACACCGCACGTCATCACACCTTCTTTGAGATGCTGGGTAACTGGTCGTTCGGTGATTACTTCAAGCGCGATTCTCTCCTCTGGGCGTATGAATTACTGACCGACGTCTATGGTCTGCCAAAAGAAAAACTCTGGGCCACCGTCTATCACACCGATGATGAAGCCTATGATGTCTGGGTCAAAGACATCGGCCTGCCGCCCGAGCGGGTAGTGCGCATCGGTGACAACAAGGGCGCACCCTATGCATCGGACAATTTCTGGCAAATGGCCGAAACCGGTCCTTGCGGACCCTGCTCTGAAATCTTCTTTGATCATGGCCCAGATGTCTGGGGTGGTCCGCCCGGCAGCCCCGAAGCCGATGGCGATCGTTACATCGAGATCTGGAACAACGTGTTCATGCAGTTCGATCGCCAGCTCGATCCGGCGACCGGTGAATACACGCTGACACCGTTACCCGCGCCCTGCGTCGATACCGGCATGGGCTTGGAGCGACTTGCTGCGGTGATGCAGCATGTGCACAGCAACTACGAGATCGACCTATTCCAGCGCCTGATCGAGGCGGCAGCACGCGAGACGGGCGCAAAAGACCTGAGCAGCGGCTCGCTGCGCGTGATCGCCGACCATATTCGCGCTTGCGCGTTCCTCGTGGTCGATGGTGTCGTGCCCGGCAGCGAAGGCCGCGCGTACGTGTTGCGCCGTATCGTTCGCCGCGCTCTGCGTCACGGCAACAAGCTCGGCCAGAAGAAGCCTTTCTTCTACAAGCTGGTGCCTGATCTGGTGAAAGAGATGGGCGCGGCCTATCCCGAGCTGGTTGAAGCTGCAGACCGCGTGATGATGGTGTTGAAGCAGGAGGAAGAGCGATTTGGCGAGACGCTGGAAAACGGCATGAGGATTCTCGAAGCCGCGCTCGCAAAAGATCCGGGTCGTCTGGATGGCAAGACCGCATTTGCGTTATACGACACCTACGGTTTCCCGCTCGACCTGACCGCCGATATTTGCCGTGAGCGCGATGTCACGCTTGATGAAGCTGGCTTTGACGAGGCGATGGAAAAGCAAAAGTCGGCTGCGCGTGCAGCCGGCAAGTTCGAAATGGCCGCAGGTGTCGACTACGCGGGCGCCAAGACGCAGTTCACCGGTTATGACCATCTCGCCGATCAGGCTCAGGTGCTGGCGTTGTATGTCGATGCACAAGCAGTGAAGGAAATCGCGCCCGGACAAGAGGCGATGATCGTGCTCGATCGCACGCCGTTTTACGCCGAATCTGGCGGGCAGGCAGGTGACGTCGGCGTGATCGAGAAGGACAACGCCTCTTTTGCGGTGAGCGATACACAAAAAATTCAACCGGAAGTCTTCGGCCATCATGGCCGGCTGGCCACTGGCAGACTGGCCGTCGGCGACAAGGTCGAATGCAAAGTAAATACAATGGTGCGTGCAGCGACCATGCGCAACCACTCTGCCACCCACTTGATGCACAAGGCCTTGCGCACCGTGCTCGGTGGTCATGTGGTGCAGAAGGGATCGCTGGTCGACGCCGACAAGACCCGCTTCGACTTCAGTCATAACGCGCCGCTCACTGCCGACGAGATCCGCCGCATCGAGGCGCTGGTCAATCATGAGATTTTACAAAATGCCTCAACCAATGCGCAGCTGATGGGCTATGACGATGCGATCAAGGCCGGTGCGATGGCATTGTTTGGCGAAAAATACGGCGACACCGTACGCGTGCTCGGCATCGGCTCATCAACTGAACTGTGCGGCGGCACCCATGTGACACGCACAGGCGATATTGGTCTGTTCAAGATTGTTTCCGAAGGTGGTGTCGCTGCGGGTATACGCCGTGTCGAGGCCGTCACAGGAGAAAACGCATTGACCCTGGTGCAGACGCTGGCCGCGCGCGTCAGTGAAGCGGCCGCTGCGCTGAAGGTACAACCAGACGAAATCACGAACCGTATCGCGCAGGTGCAGGATCAGGTGAAGTCGCTCGAGAAAGAACTCGCGTCTCTGAAAACCAAGATGGCATCCGGGCAGGGCGACGAGCTGCTGTCGCAGGCGATCGACATCAATGGCATCAAGGTGCTGGCCGCGACGCTGGAAGGCGCGGATGTGCCCACGCTGCGCAGCGTGATGGACAAGATGAAAGACAAGCTGAAGACGGCGGCGATCGTGCTGGCCTCCGTCGCGGATGGCAAGGTCACGCTGATCGCGGGTGTCACCGCTGACAGCACCTCCAAAGTGAAAGCCGGCGAGCTGGTGAATTTTGTTGCCCAACAAGTCGGCGGCAAAGGCGGCGGACGTCCCGACATGGCACAGGCGGGTGGCACGGATCCGAGCGGTTTGCCGACAGCACTGGCGGCGGTTGGCCAGTGGGTCAGCGAGCGCGTACGCTGAACTGACTCGGAAAGGCAATCGATGCACGCGGACTTCCGTTTTTGCCCGGTATGCGCGACCGAACTCGTCATGCGTGCCGACAGCGCTGCCGGTGCCGACGGCGACAAGGCGAGGCTGGCATGCCCCGACGGTCACTGGACGCACTGGGACAATCCCGTGCCGGTACTGGCTGCGCTGGTCGAGTTGGAGGGCAGGATTCTTCTCGCCCGCAATACGGCCTGGGGCCCGAGGAATTTTGCGCTGATCACTGGTTTCATGGAGCGCGGCGAAACGCCGGAGCAGGGCATACAACGCGAGCTGCATGAAGAGACCGGGCTGGTGGCCGAACAAACCAGTCTGATCGGCGTGTATGAATTTATCCGCAAGAATGAACTCATCATTGCCTATCACGTGCAGGCACGCGGCGAAGTCAGACTCTCGCCCGAGCTGGTGGAGTACCGGCTGGTGTCCCCGGAAAAACTACGCCCCTGGCGCGCTGGGACGGGTTTTGCGATGGCCGACTGGATGCGCGCCCGCGGACTGGAGCCTGAATTCATCGACTGGGGCAGCGAAGCGCCCGCCAACGACTAAGCCAACGATTGAGCGACAGAATATGAACGAACACACCAGCATGGAATTCCAGAAGGACGTTGATGCGCGCGGACTGAAATGCCCGTTGCCAATTCTGAAAGCCAAGAAAGCGCTGAACGACATGCAGACCGGCGACGTGCTGCGCGTAATGGCGACAGACCCCGGTTCGGTCCGAGATTTCAATGCGTTTGCCCGGCAAACAGGCAATGCTTTGCTCGCGCATCAAGAAAAAAACGCCGAATTCACGTTTTTCCTTCGTCGAAAATAAGGTAGGGAATAATCGAACGACCGTGCGTGAATTATGCGCGACGCTGCTTTATTCCCTATAATCGCAGTTTACGTTAACGTCAATTAACCCCCGCCAGCCCGAGGCCCGGCGGGGCTGACACTCTTCCAAGGAAGCCCATGAAGGTACTGGTACCCGTCAAGCGCGTGGTCGACTACAACGTCAAGGTCCGCGTGAAGTCCGATGGCAGCGGCGTCGATATTGCCAACGTCAAGATGTCGATGAATCCTTTTGACGAGATCGCTGTCGAAGAGGCAATGCGTTTGAAAGAAGGCGGCGGGGCAACCGAGGTCGTGGCCGTGTCCTGCGGTGTGACGCAATGCCAGGAAACGCTGCGCACCGCGATGGCCATCGGTGCTGATCGCGGCATTCTCGTCGAGACCGATGCCGAGTTGCAGCCGCTGGCCGTGGCCAAGCTGCTCAAAGCACTCGCCGACAAAGAACAGCCGCAGCTGATCATTCTGGGTAAACAGGCAATCGACGACGATTGCAATCAGACTGGCCAGATGCTTGCGGCGTTGCTGGGCTGGCCGCAGGCGACCTTTGCATCGAAGATGGTGATTGAGGGGGGCAAGGCAATCGTCACGCGCGAAGTCGATGGTGGTCTCGAAACGGTGTCGCTCTCACTGCCTGCGATAGTCACCACGGACTTGCGCCTCAACGAGCCGCGCTACGTGACGCTACCCAACATCATGAAGGCCAAGAAAAAACAACTCGACGTAGTAAAGCCAGACGAGCTGGCCGTAGATGTCACCCCGCGACTCAAGACCCTGAAGGTTGCCGAGCCGCCCAAGCGCTCTGCCGGCACCATGGTCCCGGATGTGGCAACGCTGGTAGCGAAGCTGAAGAACGAAGCCAAAGTCATCTGACGAATATTGAAGAACAAGGACATAACGCCATGACCGCACTCGTCATTGCCGAACACGACAATGCCTCGCTCAAAGCGAGCACCCTGAATACCGTGACTGCTGCTGCCCAATGCAGCAATGAAGTCCATGTACTGATCGCTGGCCATGGCTGCGATGCTGCCGCTGCGGCGGCCGCAAAGATTGCTGGCGTGGCCAAGGTCATCGTCGCCGACGGCGCGCAGTTTGCCGACGGCCTCGCCGAGAACGTCGCCGAGCAGGCGCTCGCGATTGCCTCGTCTTACACGCATGTGCTGGCACCTGCCACCGCGTACGGAAAGAACATCCTGCCTCGCGTCGCTGCGCGTTTGGATGTAGGTCAGATTTCCGAAATTACGAAAGTTGATTCGCCGGATACCTTCGAGCGTCCCATTTATGCGGGTAATGCGATCGCCACCGTGCAATCGAGCGATGCGATCAAAGTCATCACCGTGCGCGCCACCGGTTTTGATGCAGCTGCCGACGGTAACAGTGCTGCGATCGAGAAGATCAGTGCGATCGCGGACTCGGGCAAGTCATCTTTCGTCTCGCGCGAGCTGGCGAAATCTGATCGCCCTGAGCTGACGGCAGCGAAAGTGATCGTTTCCGGTGGTCGCGGCATAGGCTCGGCAGAGAACTTCAAAATTCTCGAACCGTTGGCCGACAAACTCGGCGCGGCGATGGGTGCATCGCGCGCGGCGGTCGATGCGGGTTATGTGCCGAACGACTGGCAGGTCGGACAGACGGGCAAGATCGTTGCGCCGCAACTGTATATCGCCGTGGGTATTTCCGGCGCGATCCAGCACCTGGCCGGTATGAAAGATTCAAAGACCATCGTCGCTATCAACAAGGATCCGGAAGCACCGATCTTCAGTGTGGCGGATTATGGCCTGGTTGGCGATCTGTTCGAGGCGGTACCCGAGCTGATCAAGGAACTAGGCTGACAAGCTACGCTGAAACACTGAGCAGACGGCCGAACGTCAACGTATCAACAACAATAAACCGAGGAAATCGCATGAGCTACACTGCTCCTCTGAAAGACATGCTGTTCGTGATGAACGAACTGGCGGGACTCCAAGCAATCAGCCAGTTGCCCGGCTGCGAGGATGCGACGCCAGAAACCGCGGAGGCCGTGCTTGAGGAAAATGCGAAATTTTGTTCCGAGGTGATCGCGCCGCTGAACTGGACCGGCGATTGCGAGCCCAGCAGTTGGCATGACGGACATGTCAAAACGACCCCCGGATTCAAGGAAGCGTTTCGCGCGTTCGGTGAATCTGGCTGGCAGGGCGTGCAGCATCCGACAGAATATGGTGGTCAGGGTTTGCCCAAGCTTTTGGCGACGCCCTGCATCGAGATGCTGAACTCAGCCAATCTGTCGTTTGCATTGTGCCCGTTGCTGACCGATGGCGCGATCGAAGCGCTGATGACGGCAGGTAGTCAGGACCAGAAAGACCTGTATCTCGAAAAACTCATCTCCGGCCAATGGACCGGCACCATGAATCTCACGGAACCTCAGGCCGGTTCCGATCTCGCGCTGGTGCGCGCTCGCGCCGAGCCGCAGGGCAATGGCGCGTTCAAGATTTTCGGTACCAAGATCTACATCACTTATGGTGAGCACGACATGGCGGAGAACATCATCCATCTCGTGCTGGCGCGCACGCCGGGTGCGCCGGAGGGTGTAAAAGGCATCTCTCTGTTCATCGTGCCCAAGTTCCTGGTCAATGCCGATGGCTCACTAGGTGAGCGCAATGATGTGCATTGCGTGTCCATCGAACACAAGCTCGGCATCAAAGCTAGCCCGACTGCAGTGCTACAGTATGGCGACCACGGTGGCGCGATCGGTTATATGGTCGGAGAGGAGAATCGTGGCCTCGAGTACATGTTCATCATGATGAACGCCGCACGATTTGCAGTCGGCATGCAGGGTATTTCCGTTGCCGAGCGTTCGTACCAAAAGGCCGTGTCGTATGCGCGCGATCGTGTTCAGTCGCGTGACCTTGCGGGTTCAGCGGGACCGGTGGCAATCATTCATCACCCCGACGTGAAGCGCATGCTGATGTCGATGCGCTCCCAGGTCGAGGCCTCGCGTGCGCTGTCGTATGTCACTGCGGCAGCATTCGATGGCGCGCATCATCATCCCGACGAAGCGACACGCAAGACCAATCACGCCTTTTACGATTTCATGGTGCCGATTGTGAAGGGCTGGTCAACCGAGCTGTCGATCGACGTGGCCTCTACCGGTGTGCAGGTGCATGGCGGCATGGGCTTCATCGAAGAGACTGGCGCGGCACAGCACTATCGCGATGCGCGGATTCTGACAATCTATGAGGGTACGACCGCTATTCAGGCAAATGATCTGGTAGGCCGCAAGACCCTGCGTGATGGTGGTGCGTTTGCCAAGAGCGTGATAGCGGAGGTGCGCGATACGGCCGCCGAGCTGAGCAAGGCGCACAGCGACGACCTGAAGATCATTGGCAAGCGTCTATCCGACGCCAGCGCTGCGCTGGAAGACGTGGTGAATTTCATCGTTTCGAGCGCCAAATCGGACATCAAGGCAGCATTTGCCGGCAGCGTTCTCTATCTGAAGATGGCGGGTGTGGTGTTCGGTGGCTGGCAAATGGGTCGTGCAGCGCTAGCGGCGGCGCGCAAGCTGTCTGCCGGCGAGGGTGACGCGGCGTTCTATCAGGCGAAAATCGTCACTGCACGCTTCTTTGCCGATCATTATGTCTCCACCGCTTCGGCATCGCGTGCTGCGATTGTCGAGGGTAGTTCGGGTGTGCTGGCACTGGCGGAAGAGCAGTTCTAAGTTTCTGCTCAGTCATGCCTACACGTTCCGCAGGCAGGCCGCATGCGGCCTGAAACCCCTTCGCTGCAGCTTGCGCCGGAGTGACTGATGTTCGTATTTCGTCATCCATTGACCAATCCAGCTTAACCGTACGCCCCTCCCGTCAGCCACAGATCAAACGCCCGCGCAATCACGCTTAGCAGCAGCGTTGCGCCATAGAAAAGATTGCTCACCATCATGACAGGCACCGGCCAGCGGGTATCGGTCGGTGTGTCCGTCCGGGGGTTGTAGCGCTCGTCCCATTTTTCGTCGGGCATCAGGCCAATCACGAAGGTTTCAATACTGGCAACCAGCATCGACAGCACCAGGGGTGCCGCAAAAAACAGCAGCGGCCAGTCCGGGCGGACCGCTAGCAGCGCGGCAGACGCTGGCAAGCTGGCCACATGCAGCCAGCCCCAGCGATCGATGATGCCATTTAAATAAAACCGGTGCGCACCCAGCATCCCCAGCAGCAGTGCGAGCAGGGTGGCGAGTGTTTTGTTCTTGTGGGCGGACTGTTCCATGGCGGCAGGCATCAGGGGAAATAGTTTGTCTAAAAGATAAATTTATATCTTACTGGCAATTTTTTTGCAGGCGTCAGTCTGCCGCAGAGCCACCGTGACCGCCAACGCCATCTGCTAAAACAAAGGCTTGGCTTGTTGCCAGCGGGTGAAAACCGCTATAATCACGGTCTTTTTCCGTCTCCGTACCCCTTTCGTTGAGAAGATTATGGTCGTTATCCGTTTAGCTCGTGGCGGCGCCAAAAAGCGCCCTTTTTATAACATCGTTGCCACCGATTCACGCAACCGCCGCGACGGCAGATTCATCGAGCGCATTGGTTTCTACAACCCGATCGCTTCAGGTGCCGCTGTACCGTTTAATATCGATGAAGCCCGTCTGACCTACTGGCAAGGCGTTGGCGCGCAATTGTCGCCGACGGTCGAGCGACTGGTGAAGTCTAACGGCAAGAAAGCTGCCTGATGTGATCGTGTCGGGCCACGCCGGAATTCCGGTTCCCGACGATCTAGTGCTGGTGGCGCATGTCACAGGCGCTTTCGGTATCGCAGGTTGGGTCAGGCTGCGGCCTTATTCTCCAGAGGCCAGCGCACTGTTCCACGCCAAGACATGGTGGATCGACAAGCCTGAACTGCATGATGTGGATGTCATGCAGTTGCGAGCGCAAGGCGAGGACATCGTAGTCAAACTGGTGGGCATCGAGGGTCGCGATGCCGCAGAGGCGCTCAAAGGAGCGACCGTTCAGGTGAGACGAGCGCATTTCCCGCCACTGGAACACAACGAGTTCTATTGGGTCGATCTGATTGGCCACACCGTGATTAATCTTCGCGGCGAGCTGCTTGGAGAAGTGTGCGGCCTGATGGATAACGGTGCGCACCCGATACTGCGGGTCGCGGTCCCGGCGTCAGAGGGAAAAAAGAGTACGGAATTGCTGATCCCTTTCGTCGATCAGTTTGTGGCAGAGGTTGATCAGGTAGCGAGAAGAATCAAGGCAGACTGGGAAAGCGATTACTGATCCCGGCGCCGACAC
>JBEDGK010000037.1:0-5591 GCA_041174665.1 Pseudomonadota bacterium | reverse complement strand
TGCGCATAAGGGTTGACAGCGTGCTGGTGTGGCATTGCGATGTTCACGTCCGTCCATGACATCGGTGTGAGGTTCAGCAGCTGTTCCACCTGAGTTGCCAGCGCGGGCAGCACCGGCTTCAGATAGATGGAAAGAATACGGAAAGCTTCCAACAACCGGCTGCAGACTTCCTGCAGCCGTGGGTTGTTAGCGGGGTCTTTTGCGAGTTCCCAGGGTTTGTTCGCATCGACATAGGCATTGACGGCATCGGCTTGTTCCATCACCACCCGCAAAGCCTTGCCGTACTCGCGCGCCTCATAGAGTTCGGCGATGTCGGTGCCGGCAGCGCGCAATGCAGAGAGAAAGGCATCAGGCTCGGTCGCCCAGTCCATCGCTAGTTTGCCGTCAAATTTTTTGGCGATAAAACCTGCCGCGCGGCTGGCAATGTTGATGTATTTGCCGACCAGATCGCTGTTGACCCGTGCAATAAAATCTTCAGGGTTAAAGTCGACATCTTCGACGCGCGCGTTCAGCTTGGCTGCGATGTAGTAACGCAGCCACTCAGGATTCATGCCGATATCAAGGTAACGCAGCGGAGAAATACCCGTGCCGCGCGACTTGGACATTTTTTCGCCGCTGACCGTGATGAAGCCGTGCACGAACACATTGTTTGGCACTTTCAGGCCAGCAAAGTGCAGCATGGCGGGCCAGAACAGCGTATGAAAGTAGGTGATGTCCTTGCCGATGAAGTGGTACTGCTCGGTCGAGGGATCCGCCATGAAGGCATCAAAATCTCGCCCGCTTTTGTTGAAGTAGTTTTTCAGCGAGGCCAGATATCCAATCGGCGCATCCAGCCACACGTAAAAATACTTACCCGGTGCATCGGGAATCTCGATGCCAAAGTAGGGCGCATCGCGGCTGATGTCCCAGTCGCCGAGACCCGATTCACTTTCCAGCCATTCCCGTGCCTTGTTCGCCACTTCGGGTTGCAGGCGCGACGGATCGAGCGCCCAGTCGCGCAGGAATTGACCGCACTTGGGATCGGACAACTGAAAGAAGTAATGCTCGGAGGATTTCATCACTGGCGCGGCCCCAGTGAGTGTCGAGTAAGGGTTCTTCAGCTCGGTTGGCGCATAGACCGCGCTGCAGACTTCGCAGGAATCGCCATACTGATCTTTTGCGCCACATTTCGGACATTCGCCCTTGATGTACCTGTCAGGCAGGAACATGTTCTTGAGCGGATCATAAAACTGCTCGATCGTGCGCGTAGTAATCAGCTTTGCCTGATCGCGCAGACGACGATAGATGTCCTGTGACAGCTGATGGTTTTCTTCGCCATCGGTCGAGTGCCAGTTGTCAAATCCGATGTGAAAACCGTCCAGATACTGCTTGCGGCCAGCGGCAATCTCAGTCACAAATTCCTGCGGTGTGACACCTGCCTTCTCGGCAGCGATCATGATAGGCGCACCGTGCGCATCGTCGGCGCAGACAAAATGCACCTCATGACCACGCATGCGCATGAAGCGCACCCAGATATCTGCCTGGATGTATTCCATGATGTGGCCGATGTGGAACGCACCGTTAGCGTACGGCAGGGCCGTGGTGACGAACAGCTTGCGGGGGCTTGCGCTGGAGGGGTCGGCGCTCATGAGTGTTTCGACTTGGTAAAGCAAAAGCAGGATTTTATCAGTGCGGCCTTGCCTACGTGCCAGCCGCTAAAATAGCGGTTTTCCATGCCCGTGAGGGCTCTCTCTCCAATCTCATGACCGTACGCACCCGTTTCGCTCCCAGCCCCACCGGATATCTTCACCTCGGCGGCGCCCGCACGGCGCTCTTTGCCTGGGCGTATGCACGCCGCTTTGGCGGCACCTTCATACTGCGCATTGAAGATACGGATCTGGAGCGCTCCACGCCAGAAGCGGTGCAAGCCATTCTGGACGGTATGCAGTGGCTGGGTCTGAGCCACGACGAGGGACCGTTCTATCAGATGAAGCGCATGGATCGCTACCGCGAAGTCATTGCGCACATGCTGGCCGCAGGTACGGCCTATCAATGTTATTGCTCGCCTGAAGAGGTCGAGTCAATGCGCGAGCGTCAGCGCGCTGCAGGCGAGAAGCCGCGTTATGACGGTACCTGGCGTCCGGAACCGGGCAAGACGCTGCCGCCGATTCCTGAGGGAAGAAAGCCCGTGGTCCGGTTCAAGAACCCACTGGATGGCGAGGTCAGCTGGGAGGATGCAGTCAAAGGACGGATTACCATTGCGAATCGCGAGCTGGATGATCTGGTGATCGCGCGCCCGGATGGCACACCGACCTACAATTTTTGCGTGGTAGTCGACGATTGGGACATGCAAATCACGCATGTGATTCGGGGTGACGATCACGTGAACAACACGCCGCGACAGATCAATATTCTGAAGGCGCTGGGCGGGCAGCTGCCGATCTACGGCCATGTACCAATGATCCTCGGCGCTGATGGAGAGAAGCTCTCCAAGCGTCATGGCGCGGTCAGCGTGATGGAATACCCGGCCCAGGGCTACTTGCCAGAGGCGATGCTGAATTATCTGGCGCGATTGGGTTGGAGCCACGGCGACGATGAGATCTTCTCCATGGAAGAATTTTGTCGCTGGTTCGATCTGGATCATCTGACCAAATCGCCGGCGCAGTTCAATCCCGAGAAGCTTGCTTGGCTCAATAATCACTACATCAAACAAGCCGACAACCAACGTCTGGCCGAGCTATCCATGCCAGAACTCGAACGTGATGGCGCGACGTTCGAAGGCGCGCCGCCACTGGTCGACGTCATCGCGCTGCTGAAGGACCGAGCGAACACCGTCAACGAATTGGCTGATGCTGCGATGCTGTTTTATCGCGAGCCCAAGCCCGATCCCACATTGCTCGCACAGCATCTGACTGATGCCGCGCGCGCGGCACTTGCGCAGTTTGCGGAAGGGGCGGTAGCGACAGATTGGAGCAAGGAGTCGATCGCGGCGCTGATGAAGCAGGTGCTCGCCGACCATCAGATAAAAATGCCGCAGTTGGCCATGCCGCTGCGTCTCGCAGTGACCGGACAGTTGCAGACGCCTTCTGTCGATGCTGTGCTGGCGCTGTTCGGTCGCAAGGCCGTGCTCGAGCGGATACGACGATATCTTTAAAAAAACTTTTGGCGGGCAATTTACAGTTCAGAAAAGATTCAGCTATAATCCCGCTTCTGCTGCACAGGGGGGTATAGCTCAGCTGGGAGAGCGCTTGCATGGCATGCAAGAGGTCAGCGGTTCGATCCCGCTTACCTCCACCACCTGGCTGACACCGAGTGCAGCTGCGGTAATCAATAGGTCGGTAGTAAGGACAGATCATTGTCCCCATCGTCTAGAGGCCTAGGACATCACCCTTTCACGGTGAGTACCGGGGTTCGAATCCCCGTGGGGACGCCAAATAAAAAGGGCCGACATCGACAGATGTCGGCCTTTTTGCTTTTCATTCGCTCCTGGCTGGAATGAAGCACCGATCACCAATCGCATTCTCACAAGCCCTGTCTCTCACACGAAGCGACTTCTACTTTGCGAACACAATTCGAGAGACTTTTGCGATGTCGGTGAGTGATGGGTCGACCGCTGCTCAGTATTGTTTTGGTACGAGTGAAAAGATATGCGCAGCTAACGGTTTGTCATGAATGTGCAGGTGATTACGCGCCACACATTCGTGCAGGGCGCCGGACTTTACTGCTACAACCTCACTGGCCACATTGCCAACAGCGACTACGATTCCGACACGATGCAACCCAAGTTCATAGCATGCATGGGCAGAGAGTGCTTGAACACATCGGGATACGACGCCCTGCCGCTGCCGTGATTGGCGTATCCAGTAACCGAGGTCACAAAGCTTGTGTTGCTGCCTGATTTCATTGAGGCCTGCACTCCCAAGAAATTGCCCAGAGTTTTCGCAAAAAACACCGTACTCGAATGCGGTGCCTTTATCCCGTTCGGTGCGGCAGGCAGCAAACCAATCGAGAGCATGCCTGGCCGTGTAATCACTTGAACACCATGGCATCCACTCGCTCACTGATTCGACAGATTCAAGAACCGCAGAGGTGAAATTCTCCGCGTCTGAGTCAGAAAATGGTCTGAGAATCAGGCCAGAAAAGGAAATTGCTGGCAATTCCATGAGATGTACCAAAGGTTGGTGTGTGCAGACCTGATCGGAGGTGCGCGGGATAGAGTTTGACCAAATACAGAATTAGTCCTTTGATCACCGATTTCGCGACGGCTCGTCACGCTAGATGCAAGGGAGTCTGCGGAATGCATCGCTGGATCAATGAAATTATCACATTGTTAATAATATCGCCTTTCTCTTGGCGGACTTTGGGCTATACTGTACTCATGTGTACACAAATGGGGGAGCTATGGACTCTTTGAAAGTTGGTATCCGTGAATTCCGCAGCCAACTGCCACACTATCTGCTTGAGGTCGGGCAGCCACTAGCGATCACCCGCCACGGTGAAACCATCGGTTACTACATCCCAACCCGAGACAAAACTGGCGCGGATGATCTGAAAGCCCTTCGGGCGGCCGCCGAAAAGCTGGATAGGCTGCTGCAGGCGTCTGGAGTCGAGCCGGACGATATCGTTGAAGAGTTCAACACCAGGCGCCGCGAATCCAAATAATGCCGGCTGATCATAAGGCACTGGTTCTTGATGCCAACATATTGATCCGCGCAGTGCTTGGTGAGAGGGTTCGTAATCTAATCCTAGATAACTCTGAGAAAGTCAGGTTCTTTGTGCCGCAGGTATGCGCCGCAGACGCAAAGAAATACCTTCCGGAAATCCTCTCAGGCAAAGGTCTGGATCCCAACCTTGCCGTTGATGTGCTGGACGGCCTTATGAGACATATCCAGCCGCTGGAAGACGATTGGCTGGAAGACTTTGAGGAATCTGCCCGGCAGCGTATGCAACGCCGAGATCCGGACGATTGGCCTGTGTTGGCGGCAGCCCTTGCCCTCGATTGTCCGATCTGGACGCAAGACGCCGATTTTTTCGGGGTAGGCGTGGTTACCTGGAGCACTCAGCACATCGAAGTTTTTTTCCGCTCCTAAGCGGGATTTCATGCGACTTTCAGGCCGATTTTCCTCCAGCGGAACAATGCAGAAACAGAGCCTAAAAGCCGTGGGGACGCCAGTATCACCCCTCTTTACGCTAGTGAAGAGGGGTTTTTTATTGCCCAAATTTTGGTCGTTCACAATTTCATCGGCATAGAACCCTACCGCCACATCATCGCTCTGAAGTGACGTGGCGCTGAGGTGACCCCGAAAAGTTTCGCTCTTTCTGGGCAACTCCTCACGCGCAACCATTCGCACCAGAACATGTTTCTTCTGCGTGTTCTCCATCTCCGCAATTTCCTCACCGCCGCACAAATGCGCGCGCCCGAGCTGGTTTGACTGTGCAACGCATGGCCTCGGGTAATTTTGGAGATTACAAGCAACTCGCGGATGGGGTTTGTGAATTGCGTATCGACTACGGCCCGGGCTATCGGGTGTATTACGCGCGAGTCGGTAGCAAACTGATTTTGTTGCTTGTAGGTGGTGACAAGCGAAAGCAACAGGTCGATATTGAGCCGC
>JBEDGK010000036.1:0-2527 GCA_041174665.1 Pseudomonadota bacterium | reverse complement strand
GCGAGACCTGGCAATACACGAGCATGAAGTCGGTGATACAGGCGATGCTGGAGGCGGGTGACAGCATCACGAACATTGCAGTGGTAACAGGCGATGGTGCGAGCTCGGATCAGGATGATGCGACAGTCCAGGTAGTGCAGAATCCAGCCTTGCAAATTGAAAAGCAGGTTTCTTTGGATGGTTCCACATGGTTTGATGCAGACAGCGCCACCGGCCCCGTTGCGAACATCGGTCAAGCAGTTTATTTCCGAGTTATTGTTCTGAATACCGGTAACGTCAGCTTGATGGATGTTGATGTGAAAGATCAGGTGACTGCAGGAACTGGTAATGCGCTTGATTTCACTTTTGGACTTGGGGATCAACTGATACAAATTTTGGCACCTGGAGAAACCGTAACATCCCAGGTTATACAGGTACAAGCGCTCTCTGGTCAGCAAACAAATCTCGCGACGGCGTTCACGACCTATTTAGGTGCGGAGGTGGAGGCGACGGATTATGCAAATTATTTCGGCAAGATGCCAACGACGGCGTTGATCGCCCCCACCAGCACGACAGTCAACCAATATCTGGACGGCTCAGCCCTGAGTTTTCAGCAATATTACGATTATCAGGGCGGCGTCATTCAATATAGTACGTCCCTGAAGACCGGAAAGATCAGTCAGACTAATCCTGGCGTCTTGTTTTATTTCACGGGCGCGACGGGTAGTATCAAAGTCGCGGATGGGCAAACGACCGAACAACTATCGGTCACCATAGACCAGACAGTCTCCCTGAAATCCGGGACGCCGGCCACAGCTCCACTGACCGCAGTACAGAACAATATTCAGCTCTATCAGGTAGTCGATGCCAACCAGAACGGCAAATACGATGCCGGTGAGACCGTGAATACCCTGTCGTCGAAATCGTATTCAATATCCACACTGAATGGTGATATCACGCTGAATTTCACTGGCATGGTGGGCAGCTTTTATGTGGCATCAGTCAAATATGACACCAGCGCTGTGATAGGCACAAGCGTAGGCAAGAACGCTGCGACCTGGCCCACCGTTAATTACCAGTTCGACACGATGTTTAAGTCGACGATGATCGAAACCTACGCTGGCGGTGTTGATCTCGCTCCGAAGAAACCAGCTCCGATGCTGCTGGAGGGAGAGCAGGGTAATGGTGCTAAGGCCGTGAACGATTCGCAGATCAAGCATGTGATCAATGCAGCGATCTGCTGGTGGGAAGATCATGGCATTTCTGCGGAACAGCTTGGTCAGCTTAAATCAGCAACGGTGGAAATTGCAGACTTGGGCGAAGATGCCCAAGGCTGGTGGCTGGGTAACTCGAGCGGTTCGCTGATCACCATCGACGACGATGCCGCCGACCATGGCTGGTCGCTCGGTCTTGGAGATGTTGCGCATAACAAGGTCGATCTGTTCTCGGTACTCGTGCATGAGATGGGGCATGTGCTAGGCAAGTCCGATGAGGATATGGGCAACACGCTTGCCGTCGGCGAACGTATGCTGCCAGAGATCTCGGTCATGCCACCTGAGGGTGATGATGACCAGGATAGCGAAGACGATCAGGAGGGCGGTGACGACCAGGATGTCGCCTCGGATGAGGATCACAGCAATGATCATGATGAGGATCATTCAGGAGATCACTCGGGCGCACACGGTGGCCATGGCGTGCCGAACATCGAGCACATGCTGACGCTCGTCGGATCGACAGTGGCAGAGCAGCAAATGCACCTGCATATGAGCTGACATTGATAGGCAAGCGTTCGACAGCGGGCGCAAACGGGTAGTGAGGCGGGGAGTAAGCCGGGGGCGTTTTACGCTTCCGGCTTTTTTTCTTTCATTCGCCCTTGTCGCAGCGTCCTTGTTTCAGCGGTCTTGTTGCTTCTCTCATGCACTATTTCAACAGGCTTTGACCGCCTGACTCGCCGGTGGATCAACGCCAGGCAGACTATAAATGTCTTGGCCGCCCGGTATTCTGTTCTCTGCGGGCTGACACAGGCTTGAAATCCGTGTGGCGTCGCACATACAGAGCCGCTTTTCTTCCTTTGGCGGAAGCTTGTGGACGCACTTCTTCAATGGTTAACATTAATGCAACCATGTCGGGCTAGTCCCATTGATCGAGGAGGAAGTGAATGTCACAAAATTTGTCCAATCCGCTGGATACCGCTCACAACACGCAAGCCGCTGCCGAGTCTCAGCCCGTGCATATCGACCTGAGGCTGCGCGCAGTGGATCAGTCTGACCGATCCATCGTATCGAATATCACGGGCGTTCATCTTGGCTCTGGCTTTGCGTTCATCGATTTCGGTTTCATCGAGCACGCCGCGCTGAGCAATGTCACGCGCGCCGCACGTTCGGGTGAGCAAAAAAATCCAACGCTCGACGGTCGTCTCGAATGCCGTATTGCGATGGGGCTCGGCGATCTGATGCAGCTGGCGCGCCAGATCGATCAGGTGACCTCCACGGCGAACAAGTCGCGTGCGAATACAGCGTCTAGTAAGCAAGACCCGCTGGCACTGGAT
>JBEDGK010000035.1:0-6721 GCA_041174665.1 Pseudomonadota bacterium | reverse complement strand
GCAAAGAGCAACCCATTCCGCTAGAGCCTGGCAAGGACGAGTTTGGCGTTAGCCGGCCCGATATCCTGATCATGATCTATCGCGCCGGAAAGACCGACCCTGTTGGCCGCTTCGCAGTCGGCACGGTGAGCCCGGATGGCTACAGCCGCTACATTCTTCCGGTGGGTGCGACTGAAGCCGTGACGATTCCTGAATATCAGATCACGAATCTGATGGCCATGATCGATGCCGTCAGCAAGAACGCTCCCGCGCCGGCAGCCGCACCCTCTCCGGGCACCAAGCTGAAACGATGAAGACGCTGCTGGGCAGCCTGCTGGGCAGCCTGCTGGCCGGGCTGGCATTGCTGGTGTCCGCACCAGTGTTTTCTCACTCGGGTGATGCCACCGGATTCGCGTCGATCGGCGTCGACGGCAGCAGCGTCATCTACCGATACACACCCACCACCAGCGGCACAGACGATGCCGTACTCGCTCGTTTGATCCGTGAAAAAGTCAGTGTCACCACCGATCAGCAGCCCTGCGTTCCGGCCGAGCCACAAGGCATGCAAGTGGCGTATGCCTGCCCCGTGACACCGAGAGCGCTGCTGATCCGCGACGACATGGCCGATACTCTCGGCGAGAAGCATCATGTAATCGCGGTCATGACTTGGAGCGGCGGCAGCAGCTCACTGAATTTCTCAGCCACTGAGCGTGAGGCGCGCGTCTCGCTGGCCGGCACGGAAACACCGCAGAGTGCCGGCAGCTTCTTCCTGCTCGGCGTCGAGCATATCGCTACGGGCTATGACCATCTGCTATTCCTGTTGGCGCTGATCCTGTGCGGCGGCAATCTGGTATCGCTGCTGAAGATCATCACGGCGTTCACGCTCGCGCACAGCATCACGTTGGGTGCGGCGGCGCTGGATATCATCACCCTGCCCTCGGCGCTGGTCGAGGCCGTGATCGCGCTGTCGATTGCGTATGTCGCGTTTGAGAACTTGTTCCCGCGCTTTGCGGTCTCTCATCGCTGGCACATCAGCTTCTTGTTCGGACTGGTGCATGGCTTCGGCTTTTCTTCTGTGCTGAAAGAAATCGGTCTGCCAAAAGACAGCCTGATCTGGTCGTTGCTAAATTTCAATCTGGGGGTGGAAGCGGGTCAGCTGTTCGCCGTCATGATTACGGTACCGCTGCTAATTCAGCTGAGAAAAACAAGCTGGGAAAAGCCTGTCGTTCAGAGACTTTCCCAGCTGGTGCTATTGATTGGTCTTTTACTCTTTACTGAGCGAGTGTGGACCTCTTTGTAAGCGCGTTATGCAACGAGAGGTTCGGGGCGCGCAAACTCAGAAGAAGTGCCACGAATCACTCGGTTCAGTTGCGATGCCCACATAAGTCATCGTATGTGCAAGGTCGACTTTGCTGAGTGTAGAAGTAAGAGAAGGATCAATGCCCGGATCCACCGCCGGAAGCGTGGCAGACATCGCGTGTGCAAGATCGACTTTGCTGGATGTAGAAGCGGGAAAAAGATCAATGCCCGGATCCACCGCCGGAAGCGTGGCAGACATCGTGGTATCCCCTGCGTTTACAAGCAACCATTCGGTGGGATTGATGGTTTCTATTGAAGAAAATTGAAAGATCGATGGCTGGTAAGGTGAGTGAAAGTCGAAGCTGCCCTAGTACCACTGAAATGTGGTCTGTGATGTGGATGTCACGTTGAATCCTTTCTGTTAACGGATAAGTTCTGACCAACCGCTTTCGGATGAGGCTCATCTGGAAGCGATGAGCGAACAATTTTATCTTTGACAGAACTGATTCAACGATGAATGAACGTGGCCGGCATCAGATGTTTTTGTATCGTTCTGAACAAGCACTGCCCCGTGTCGTTTGCGCAAATAGATCATATATCTTGCGACCATGGCGGCAACAAATCCCCCACTGCTCTAGATGCCGCAATATTCCAAATCCCCTCCATCGCAGTGCGCATCTCTTTGACCGTGGCGGCGCCGGCAAATTCTGCAAGTGAAATCGCCTTGGTCTCCAGCTCCGTGCGCGACAAGGTATTACCCGGGTCACCCTTGGGCTCATCGACACGACCATCCAGCTCGCGACCATCCAGGGTCTTGACCGTCACCTTGCCAATCCAGCGCGCCGGATAAGCGCCATCGACTTCAGGATCCAGCTCCATGCTGACGCGCTTACGAAATTCTTGCACTTCCGTTTCGCGGAATGACTGCTCGAATTCGGTCACTCCGGCCTTGCCATACTGCGCGATCAGCCCCAGCACCGTGCCCATCGAGAACTTCGCCTGATGCACGGTGCGCGGCTCGACCACCGGGCCCAGCACATCGATGGCGCCCTGATGCACCCGCGTAATGACGGAATCGATCTGCTCCGCTTTGAGGCCATGCTGCTGCATCACCTGCAGCAGTGCATCCGCTGCGGGATGGGTGTGCCGGCAAGATGCGTGAAACTTGAAAGAGGTCTCGATGGTGGCCCAGCGCACACCAAGACGATCGGTGAGGCAAGCGACATCGGCATCCTGAGACATACCAGCGGCCATACCCTTCGCACCCTCAAGCACCTGCTTGGCGCCAGAGAACCCTTTCTCGGCTAGCAGTGCCGCGATCAGGCCATCGGAAGCTGCCTTGGCCGTGTGCAGCTGCTTGGAGTCGGCGGCATCCTTGAGGAATTCCCACAATCCTGCGGCCTGAGTGCCCGCCGAGCCCATCGCATGCTGTATTTTTTCGGGAGTAAGGCCGATCAGGCGTCCAACAGCTACAGCCGCCGCAACGGTTCCCACGGTACCGGTCGTGTGAAAGACCTTGTAGTGAGAGCGGCCCATGAATTCGCCGATGCGTATGCCCGCCTCGTAGCCGGCGACGGCAGCGGTCATCATCTCCTTGCCGCTCAGGCCACGGTCTTGCGCGATGGCGAGCACTGCGGGAAAAATAACTGCCGCCGGGTGAAACACCGATCCGTTGTGCACATCATCCTGCTCGATGTAGTGGGACGATGCGCCATTGACCATCGCGGCAAAGAGCGGCGAGGTTTTACGGCGCGACATCAGCACCTCCGATCGACCCTGCTGCGGCCCCATCTCGCGCGCCAGGGCCTCCACCGACTGCACCGGGCGCCCGACCTTGCCTGCCAGCGCAGAGCCGAACCAGTCGAGGAACAAGTCCTCCGCTCGCCGCATCACCTCGGCGGGAATGTCGTCATAGTTCAACTCGGCGGCAAAAAAAGCGAGCTGGGCGCTGGGCGTCACGTTGGTTTTCATGGCGTCTCCCTTTGAATTAGAACGAGCGCGGCATGCCGAGGATATGCTCCGCGACGTAAGAAAGAATCAGATTGGTGGAGATCGGCGCGACCTGATACAGGCGGGTCTCCCGGAACTTGCGCTCGACGTCGTATTCTGCCGCAAAACCAAAGCCGCCGTGATACTGCAGGCAAGCATTAGCCGCTTCCCACGATGCATCAGCGGCGAGCATCTTCGCCATGTTGGCCTCGGCGCCGCACGGCTTGCCGGCGTCAAAAAGCTCGCAGGCTTTGTATCGCATCAGGCTGGCAGCCTCGATGTTCACAAAGGCTCTCGCAATGGGGAACTGTACGCCCTGGTTCTGCCCGATAGGGCGACCGAAAACGACCCGCTCGTTCACGTACTTGGTGACTTTGTCGATGAACCAATAGCCATCGCCGATGCACTCGGCTGCAATCAACGCGCGCTCGGCATTCAGTCCGTCGAGAATGTACTTGAAACCCTTGCCCTCTTCGCCAATTAAATTCTCTGCGGGTATCTCAAGGTTCTCGAAAAACAGCTCATTGGTCTCATGGTTGACCATGTTGCGGATCGGCCGAACCTCCAGCCCTTTGCCGATCGAGTCGCGCAAGTCGACGATGAAGATGGACATACCTTCGGATTTTTTGCTCACCTCGGCCAGCGGCGTGGTACGCGCGAGCAGGATCATCAGGTCGGAGTGCTGGATGCGGGAGATCCACACTTTCTGTCCGTTGACCACATAGCGATCGCCCTTCTTCACAGCGGTCGTCTTGATCTTGGTGGTGTCGGTGCCGG
Source organism: Pseudomonadota bacterium (assembly GCA_041174665.1). Lineage (GTDB taxonomy): Bacteria > Pseudomonadota > Gammaproteobacteria > Burkholderiales > Burkholderiaceae_D > Pernthalerella. The sequence goes on along the minus strand of JBEDGK010000035.1, from coordinate 2,677 downwards.
TGGTGGGCTCGGTCACGCCCATGGATTGCAGGCGCAGCTCACCGCTGGCAATCTTGGGCAGATAAAAATCCTTTTGTACTGTAGAGCCGTGGCGCAGCAACGTACCCATGTTGTACATCTGGCCGTGGCAAGCGCCAGAATTGCCGCCATTTCGGTTGATCTCTTCCATGATCACCGAGGCTTCGACCATGCCCAGACCCGAGCCACCGTATTCGACCGGGATCAATGCCGCAAGCCAGCCAGCCTGCGTCAGCGCGTCGACAAACGCCTCGGGATACGCGCGCTCTTCATCCACTTGACGGAAATACTCCGCCGGGAACTGGCCGCACAAATCGCGAATGGCGTCGCGAATGTCCTGATAATCATTGGGAGACACTGACATGGAAATTCCTGTTGGAATGGGGCTCGCGCGTGCAAGGCTGCAGACGGCGAAGAGCATGCTGCGCAGCAGCACTGACGCTCTCAAGTGTGACCTATCCCACCCCTATGAACAATTCAGAAAATCGTAAGCGGGGCTTCGAGGAGAATTAACCCTTAGGTTAAAAGAAAATAAGCAAAGATAAGCTTATTTAGCGACAGTCAACGGCTTTCGCAGCCGCTCAGTCGACCGTCTCCAGCGGATGTGCTTTGCTCTCGGCCACGAGTAATTCCACCAGTTCGCGCGCGAACATGGGTAGCGACTGCAGGCTACGCACACAGACTTGCAGCTTGCGTACCGCCCATTCATCCGTCAGCTCAACCATGCGAATGTCGAGCGATTTTGCATGCCGGCTGGCGGCGGAATACGGGACGACGCCAATACCGACATTGGCTTCGATCATTCGGCAAGCGGCCTCGAAATTCCCGACCTGGATGCGGATCTTGATCGGCCGGTTCAGGCTGTTGGCGTTTTGTGCGAGGAAGGAATGGATCGCGCTGGCCTCGATCATGCCAACAAAGTCATGGCTCAAGGCCTCGCTGAAATCGATGCGGCCACGCTCTGCCAGCGGATGCGTCGCTGCCGTCACCAGCACTAGCCGGTCTTCGCGAAAAGGCAAGGTTTCGAGGCCTTCGGTTCGCACATTGCCGGCCAGGATACCGACATCCACTTTGTCCTCGGAGACAGCACGCACGATGTCATGCGAGAGCCGCTCTTTCAGGTCTACATTCACGTCGGGATGCGAAGCCAGAAATTTGGGCAGCAGCGCCGGCAGGAATTCGGCCATTGCGGTGGTGTTCGCGAAGATGCGCACATGACCCCTCGTGCCCTTCACATACTCGGCCAGGTCACCACGCAGATCGGCCAGTTGCTGCAGTACGAGTCGCGCATGATGCATGAAAGCCTGGCCCGGCGGCGTGAGCGTTACACCCTGACTGGTCCGATACAGGAGCTTTACACCCAGCCCCTCTTCCAGATTCTTGATGCGTATCGATGCCGCTGGTAGTGACATGTGTGAGCGCTCTGCACCGCGCGTTAGGCTGTTCGCCTCGGCGATATTGACGAAGAGCTTGATATCCGGAAGATCGAAATGCGCAGCCATGGATTCATCCAAACATCGGGAAGGTCTTGAAGTCGCCGGAGAGCAGGCTCTTGCTGTCGGGATGCTTGAGCCATCCCTCAATCAGGGTCGCATACACACGTCGGAAATCGGTAGTGTATTTCAGGTTGCCGCCCTCATCCAAATCGGTCAGCGAAGGTATGCCGCCGTAGTGGCCACCCTTCACCTGTTTACCGATCACGTACATGTGATTGGCGGTGCCATGGTCGGTGCCGAGGCTGGTGTTCTCGGCAGCGCGACGGCCGAATTCGGAGAAGGCCAATAGCGTGACATCATCCGCGCGACCGATGCGTTCCATGTCCTTGATGAAGCCGGCCACGGCATCGGAGACATAGGTCAGCAAGCGCTGATGGGGCTCGGCCTGCTGAACGTGGGTGTCGAATGCATTGTGGCGGTAGCTGACGTAGTACAGCCGTGTCGGCAGGTTTGCATGAATCATCGCCGCAACCTTGGGTAGATCGACCGACTGGATACCGTAGTCGACTGGCGTCTTGTACGCTTCCCAAGCGGCACGCACCAGAGTCGAGGCCTGCCGTGCACTACCTGCGACCTCATCCAGGAATCGCTGCGATGCATTCACCGGGTTGCCGGCTATGGGCGTGTCCAGCAGAGCGCGGCTGTTCATCAGGCCCTTGCGCATGAAACGCTCCGGATCATCGAACACCACCGGCACGTGGCGTGCGGAGCGCACCGCGAGCGACTGACGCTCATCGATATTGACGAGGAAGTTCGGGGTCAGCTGTGGATCAATCGCATCAGCAACTCGTCCCAGCCAGCCATAAGGCTCACCGCCGTTGGGCACACCAGTGCGCCAGAAATCCGCCGAGGTGAAGTGCGAGAATGAAGGCTGGTCATAACCGCAGCCATGCGCAATGGCCATGCGCCCTTCTTTGTACAGACGCTCGAAACCGGCCATGCCGGGCGAGAAACCAAAGCGCTCATCGATCTTGCGCACTTTGGCCGGCTTGATACCGAGATTAGGGCGCAAGCGGTAGTACGCATCGTCTGCATACGGCACGAGCGTATTGAGGCCATCATTCGCTCCGGATAACTCCATCACCACAAGAATGCGGCGCGAGCTGTCTGTCGCCGCGTTTGCAGGCATCCACGGGAGTCCTGCAGTAAGTCCCGCCCCGGCC
>JBEDGK010000034.1:0-11822 GCA_041174665.1 Pseudomonadota bacterium | reverse complement strand
TCTCCGGTATGTGGAAACAGCACAAGGGCATCGACTTTGCTGCGCCGATCGGTACGCCGATACGCGCCACCAGTGACGGTTACGTCGATTTCGCTGGTGGTCAAGGCGGTTACGGCAACGTCGTCGTGATTCAGCATGGTGGCAGTTATTCCACCGTGTATGCACACATGAGCCGTTTTGCACCGGGCATCCGCAAGGGGACGCGTGTGTCTCAAGGTGAAGTGATCGGCTATGTCGGCACCAGCGGCTGGTCGACCGGGCCGCATCTGCACTACGAGTTCCGCGTGAATAACGATGCGCGTGATCCAAACTCGATCATTGCACCGGAAGTACAAATGCTGGCGGGTACAAATTTTCAACAGTTCCGCCAGCAAGCGGCCGAGATCAAGCATCGCTTCCGCCTGTTGTCGCCCGAGCCGACACAGCTCGCTGCACGCTAATGCCAGCGCGCTGACATGCTCGTTGCCGGTTAGCTCAGGATGACCGCCAAAACGTTCTACATCGGCCTGATGTCGGGCACCAGCCTGGATGGCGTCGATGGCGTAATCACGGACTTCCACGGGGCAGAGGTCGCCGCCTACCTAGCCTTTCCCTCCTCACTAAAAAATGAATTGCTGGCGCTGCAAACGCCGGGGGCCAATGAAATCCATCGCGAAGCACTGGCCGCCAATCAGCTGGCGCAGCTTTACGCGGCCTGTGTCGACGAACTGCTTCGTACGTCCGGCATCGCTGCCGCGCAAGTCAGGGCCATCGGTGCTCATGGTCAGACCATACGGCACCTGCCGGCAGCGGCTTATACCCGACAGATCAATAACCCCGCGCTGTTGGCCGAGTTGACCAAGATCGACGTGATTGCCGACTTCCGCAGCCGCGATATCGCTGCCGGTGGTCAGGGCGCGCCGCTGGTACCCGCATTTCACCAGTCGGTGTTTGGCAGCCCCTCGCATGCGCGCGTGATCCTGAACATTGGCGGGATCAGCAACATCAGCATACTGGCCGCAGATGGATCGGTGACTGGCTTTGATACCGGGCCCGGTAATGTGCTGATGGATGCGTGGATACATCAGCATCAGGGCAAAGCCTATGATGCGGATGGCCGGTGGGCTGCCTCGGGCAAAGTAATTGACGCACTGCTGGCCCATCTCTTGGATGAAGATTTTTTCAGGCAAGCGCCGCCCAAAAGCACGGGACGCGATCTCTTTCATCTGGAATGGCTGAATGAGCGGTTGTCAGGATTCTCTGCGGCCATGCCAGAGGATGTGCAAGCCACACTGGCTACGCTGACGGCGCGCAGCATTGCCGATGCGATTCGGAGGTACGCAATGAACAGCGACGCGGTTTTCGTGTGCGGCGGCGGCGCCTACAACACGCACCTGATGCGCTGCTTGTCCGACGCTATCACGCAAACCATTCAAAGCACTGCCGTGCTCGGCGTCTCTCCCAGTCATGTGGAAGCACTGGCCTTCGCCTGGCTGGCGCAACGCTTTTGCGACCGGCAGTCAGGTAACCTGCCGTCCGTCACTGGCGCGAGAGGCGAACGCCTGCTTGGCGCGCTCTACCCTGCCTGATCCAGCAGCCACAAAAACAAAAAAAGCGCGGCGAGCCGCGCTTTTTTTGTGCAAGAGAAAGGGACTACTGATCAAGCCAGATCAGGCCAGATCAGGCCGAGAAAGACGAGCCGCAGCCGCAAGTGGTGGTCGCGTTCGGGTTCTTGATCACGAACTGCGCGCCCTCCAGATCATCCTTGTAATCGATCTCTGCACCCACCAGATACTGGTAGCTCATGGAATCGATCAGCAGCTGCACGCCGTTCTTGTGCATGGTGGTGTCATCTTCATTGACGATCTCGTCGAAGGTGAAGCCATACTGGAAGCCCGAGCAGCCACCGCCCTGAACGAAAACGCGAAGCTTCAGGTCGGGATTGCCCTCTTCTTCGATCAGTTGCGCCACCTTGCCTGCGGCGCTATCGGTGAAATTAATCGGTGCCGGCATTTCTGTGAGTGCGTTCATGATGATGCTCCTGCCTGTAAGTCATTGATTTCAAATTATAACGCCTGCCGGTGCAGGCTGCTCGGGGTGAGTGACTCAGCCAGTCGCTCAGGCCAGTTTCAGCAGGGGCTCCGGCCGCCTGCCCTGGTGGGCGCCAGGTTCCTCACTCGGGCGCAACTGGCCAGTCACTGTCGCGCCAGGCTGCATGCTCAGGGACGCATAATGAATATCTCCGATTATGCGCGCGCGGGGCAGTAATTCAACCCTCCCGCTGATATGGAGATTGCCCGTCACCACGCCATCGATCACCGCATGCCCGGCGCGAATGTCTCCGCAAATGCATCCGGTACGTGCCACCACCAGATAACCCTGCCCGGGCGGCTCCGCCCTGAGATCGCCGCTCACATGTCCGTCGATTCTGACGCCACCGCTGAAAACCAGCTCACCATCGATATGACATCCGCGCGCGATCAGCGTATCGATGCCTCGCAAAGTCCCTGAACCTGCCATGCGCCTCCTTCGCATCACGGCGCCAGTTGTGCGCCTGAGGAAGTCCAGCGTAATCCGAGATCAGCAGACAGACTTTGGGAATTCGCTCGTTGCCTGCTCGCCGTGCCCTCACCAATGCACGAGCTTGAGGGTAGACAAACCCGGCAGCGGTACGATCAGGGAAGGATAGGCACCTGTCGAAGGCCGGTGGTCTCTTCCAGCCCGAACATCAGGTTCATGCACTGCACACCCTGACCAGCCGCGCCTTTGACGAGGTTATCCTCGACGACCAGTATCACTAGCTGATCGCCGCCGCCGGGACGATGCACAGCGATACGCAACATGTTCGATGCTCTTACCGAACGCGTCTCGGGGTGGCTACCTGCGGGCAGCACATCGACAAAGGGATCGTCGCGATAGTGCGCTTCATACAGCGCCTGATAATCCGTGTTACGCGCATCGGGGAGCAGCGTCGCATACAAGGTCGAGTGTATGCCGCGTATCATCGGCACCAGATGCGGCACGAAGGTCAGGCCGATCGGGCGTCCGGCAATCGCTTCCAGGCCTTGTACCGTCTCTGGCAAATGGCGATGCCCTTTGACACCGTAGGCCTTGAAGTTATCGGAGGCCTCGGCCAACAAGGTGTGCACCTCGGCTTTGCGACCCGCGCCCGATACGCCGGATTTGCAGTCAGCAATCAGCGATGATTCATTCACCAAGGGCTTGGCCTGACTCAGCAGGGGCGCATAACCCAGCTGCATCGAGGTTGGGTAGCAGCCCGGCAGTCCGATAACCCTGGCCTTGCGTATCGCTTCCCGATTCACCTCGGGCAGTCCATAGACCGCCTCGGCGAGTACCTCGGGACAGCTATGGGGCATGCCGTACCATTGCTCGAACACTGCCGTATCCTTCAAACGAAAATCCGCAGCCAGATCAATGACCTTCACACCAGCGGCGAGTAACTCGCGCGCCTGCGACATTGCCACGCCATGCGGCGTAGCAAAAAACACCACGTCGCATTGATCAAGCCGTGCTTTCTCGGGCGCAGAGAATGCCAGAGTCACATAACCGCGTAGTGAGGGAAACATCTCGGCCACCGGCATGCCATCTTCCTTGCGCGAGGTAATGGCCGCTAGTTCCGCCTGCGGATGCGCGGCCAGCAAGCGCAGTAGCTCGACGCCGGTGTAACCCGTGCCACCCACGATACCGATCTTGATCATTTGAATGTCTCCTGCAGAGCGACGTTGTTTTCAAAGTAAGCGGACAAAACCCACTGTGAAGAAAACTCCAAGAAGGTGAAAAAAAACCGTCGGGCGCGAACCCGACGGCTTCAATGCATTGCAAAAGCGACGGATTAACGCTTGGAGAACTGCTTCGCGCGTCGTGCTTTGCGCAGACCGACTTTCTTCCGTTCGACTTCGCGCGCATCGCGAGTGACAAAGCCTGCCTTCGACAGCTCGGGCTTAAGCGCTGCATCGTAATCGATCAGCGCGCGGGTGATGCCATGACGCACTGCGCCGGCCTGACCGGACTCGCCGCCACCATGGACATTGACCATGATGTCGAAGCGATCGACGTTGTTAGTGAGTTCCAGCGGCTGGCGAATGACCATCAGACCAGTCTCGCGCGAGAAATACTCGCTCGCGGCCTTGCCATTGACGGTGATCTTGCCGGTGCCGACCTTGATGAACACGCGAGCCACTGCACTCTTGCGACGGCCGGTTCCGTAGTTGTAGTTACCGATCATGTCTGTTCCTTAGAGTTCGAGGGGCTTCGGTTGCTGGGCGCTGTGCGGATGGCTGTCATCGGCATAGACCTTCAGCTTCTTGATCATGGCGTAGCCGAGCGGACCCTTGGGCAGCATGCCCTTGACCGCTTTTTCCAGCGCACGGCCAGGATGCTTCTCCTGCATGTCGCGGAAATTCGTCTCGTAGATACCGCCCGGGTAACCGGTGTGACGGAAATACTTTTTGTCGAGCGTCTTGGCGCCGGTCACGCGCAGCTTGCGCGCGTTGATGATCACAATGTAATCGCCGGTGTCGACGTGCGGGGTAAATTCAGGCTTGTGCTTGCCACGCAGCCGGCGTGCCACTTCGCTGGCGACACGTCCGAGGACTTTGTCCGTTGCGTCAATCACAAACCAATCGCGCTGGACTTCGTGTCCTTTGGCGGAAAAGGTTTTCATGATGAATCCTAAAAAAATGATGCTCGTTCTGGCGGTTCCGCAGCGGTCATGCGGACGCGACCTTGTTGTGTATTTCTCCCTGAGCAAATCGGAGAACCGAAGATTATAGTGTTTTCAAGGACTTGGCGTCAATTGGCTGAGCTAGGCCAGACATGTCGCCTTGCTGCCTGAGAAGTCAGGTGAAGATTTTAATTTGACAATCTATCCTTCCCGGGGCGCGTGGACGCTGGCTTTTGCGGGCAAAATCAACCGCTCCCTAATAAAATATGTGCCTTCCTTCATTAGACGAGAACACCTATGGAATGCACCGTTCGATGGACCGGCCTGTCCGGCATGGCTTTTGTCGCGGAGACCGGTTCCGGCCATCTGGTGACCATGGATGGCGCCCCCGAGGGCGGCGGCCGCAATCTTGCCCCAAGGCCGATGGAAGTGGTGCTGGCCGGCACCGGCGGCTGCACCGCCTACGACGTGGTGGTCATTTTGCGTAAAAGCGGGCAAGACATCCGTGGCTGCGATGTCAGCCTGAAATCCGAGCGCGCCGAGAAAGATCCGAGGGTGTTCACCAAGGTGCACTTTCATTTCACCGTGCGCGGGCGCAATCTGAAATCCAATTTGGTGGAGCGCGCCATCAAGCTCTCGCACGAGAAGTATTGCTCGGCATCCATCATGATGGAGAAAACCGCAGAGCTGACGCATTCCTTCGAGATCATCGACGATCTCGCGACAGAGCCCCCCGTCGCCTGAGCGTCCGTCCTCAGCTACTCAAAGGCGCCGGCAGCCACCGTGGGCCTCGACGACGGACTCATCACTATATTGATGAAAGGGCTCGCGAGCGGCTTCATGAAGGGCCTCATGAGCGGCCTCACAGATAATACGCCGTGCCGGTCATGACTTTGGCCACTACACGCATGCCGCTTTGAACCGGCGCGGGCAGTTCAACGCCCCCCAGCCGCTTCGCCGAATCACCATGCTCGATCTCATCGTCGCGCATCTGCGTGACGATCGCTCGGGATCGCTGATCTTGTGCGGGCAGCTTGTCAAGATGGCCATTCAGATGCGCTTCGACCTGACGCTCTGTCTCCACTACAAAACCCAGGCTATTGGCATCGCCAGCCCGAGCAGCAATCACACCCATCGCAAAGGCGCCGGCGTACCAGAGCGGATTCAGCAAGCTCGGACGTGAATCCAGCTCGCGCAAACGTTCAGCCGTCCAGGCGAGGTGGTCCAGCTCCTCCTTGCCTGCTTGCCTGAATTGCTGCCGAGTGGACTCATCACGGGCGAACAGCGCCTGCGCTTCATAGAGGGCCTGCGCGCAAACCTCGCCAACATGATTAACCCGCATCAAGCCAGCGCTGTGCTTGCGCTCCGCATCGCTCATCGGTGCTTCCGGCAAATCTTGAGCGGGGTTTGCGCGGTATGCGGCAGTTACACCGCTTACCGCCCGCAAACCGCGATCAAAGGTGCAAATAAGTTCGTCAATCACGGTTTTAACTTAATAAATAGACATCGTTTTCAAAAAACTGTTGTAAAGAGGCGACGATAAATTATCAAAAGTTTCACAAAACAAACAATTAACTTTGCCCTGGACAATTACATTTGCTTCAATGCATGCTGACTTCTTGATCCAATGGTCTTGGAGCGTCAATTTCACTGCGAATGCCGGTTTAGCGTTCGATCAGTGAAAGCGAAATCTTAGCATCACAACATTTTGGAGATTATAAAATGAGAAAAACTCAAGTCGCGCTGGCTGCTCTGGCGCTGATGGCTTCGACGGCGGCTTTGGCTGAGGTCAAAATTTCCGGCCAGATTGATATTGGTGTTTTCAACACAGGCAACAGCACAGCTGGCGCTGGCGGCACTTACATGGAACAAGGTGGCTATCTTGACCATAGCTCCGTCACGCTGAGCGTAAACGAAGACCTGGGCAGCGGCCTGAAAGTGGGCGCAGTTCTTGAGTCTGGTTTTAACGCGAACGGCGCAATCGACAACGGCGGTAATCAAGGCGCTACCACGACGAATGGCGCCACGGGTAGCACACAAGGCAGTGGCCAAGTTGGCCTCTGGAATCGCCAGTCGTACATGTATGTCGGCGGTGATTTCGGTACCGTTGGCCTTGGTAAGCAGCTTTCGCCGTACATTCTGTCGATGGCGCTGACGAACGGTGGCTTCGGTACTTTCTGGGTTCCCCGCCTCGCAGTTGGTGGCGCTGGCGCATTCGCGGGCGGTGGAATCGGTAACCATGCAGTTGGGTTTTTCATTCCCAATGCAGTCACCTACACCACTCCAAGCATCAATGGTTTCACGGTTTCTGCTATGACCACGACGGCCAGTGGTACGCTTTACAACAACATGAATCAGAACCGCGGTTCGCAAGACGCTGATAAATACACTTCGTGGTCAATCAGCGGTAATGTGGGCGACATTTTTGTGAGTGGCGCTTGGCAAAAGCGTGGCGGCAGCGCAAGTGACGCTACTCCATCGACTGGCTACAAGTCGTGGATGCTCGGTGCTACTATGCCTTTGATGGCCGGTTTGTCCGCGTTTGGTAGCTACGACAGCCACAAGGCTGAAGGCGCGGCCGATAACGTCAACTCCTATGGTTTCGGCGTGAAATACATGCTGTCCGAAGCCACTGCTCTGCAGGCTGGCTACGCTGCAAACGACCAGAGCGGTACAGCAGAGAAGACTCTGACCAACGTTGCACTGATCCATGCACTTTCCAAGCGCTCTTCAGTTTACGCAACCGCCGGTCGTGGTAAGAATACCGGTTCAGCAGTTGGTAATTTCGGTTCTACTTACACCGGTCTCACCAACAACACCTACGGTGTTGGTGTTGCTCACTCGTTCTAATCGCAAACCAGCTTAATGCTGGCCTGAGCAGAACTGTAGTAAAGTGAAAGCCACCCTCCGGGGTGGCTTTTTAATTGGAAATTTATGTTCTCAAAGTCTTTGTATTTTTCCTTCATGGTCGTGGCCAGCATCCTCTACGGCTGCGCCGGCTACTCCCCACATCAAGGTCACTTTGGAAATCGCCAAGAAATCATTGGTGAAAGTCGCGATGCTGTTATCGTCAAGATGGGGCAACCTGAGCGAGTACAGTCGGTTGATGGTGTCGATGTACTTCATTTTCCCCGAGGACCTGCTGGGAGTCACACCTACTTTGTGTATATCGACGGTAGCGATCGAGTAGCGAAATGGGAACAAGTACTGACCGAGGAGCGCTTCAGTACCATTCAGCCTGGAATGTCGAGTGATCAAGTTATCGGCATCTTGGGAATCACAAAAATCACCCATGGTTTAGCTAGAAATCGCGGATATGTCTGGCACTACCGCTACGAAAACACCCAATGCAAATCCTTCGTGATCGAATTCTCGCCCGAGGACACTGTGCGTAGTGCAGGTTATCGTATTCGCAGTGGACGTAGCTGCAAATATGTTGGCATGGGATAGCTGGAGTGGACCCCAATCCAGATACTGCTCCACACCACCAGATCACCCGGCAATGAATCCCCTTTGAATGCCCGCTGCACTACAGAGTTTTGCGAAGCGTTCATACGAAATTCCCTGCTTTTTTAACAATCCTCACGTCCCCATCATCAGGTCTTGCCGAGAGGCGGCGCGACGACATCATTGCGAAATAGATATCAATCGATGGAGGATACTTTGGACAGATACAAAACACTCGCTGTGACGCCAAGCCAGCAAGGCATGCGCCATGCCGGACTTGCAGATGCCGTGGCAGCACTGCCCACGGATGCGCAGCGAGTACTGCGGAACACCTATGGGCTGTTGTCCTTGACGCTGATCTTTTCGGCGGGCGTTGCCGCACTCAGTGTGGCGCTCGCGCTGCCTGGCCCCGGCCTCATCCTGACGCTTGGGGGCTATTTCGGTCTGCTGTTTGCCATCCACAAGCTGAAAAATAGCGGTTGGGCGATTCCTGCGGTGTTTGCGCTGACGGGTTTTATGGGCTACTCGCTCGGACCGCTGTTGTCCCGCACGCTGAGTCTGCCCGGCGGCGCGACGACGATCGCGATGGCGCTGGCTTCAACAGGTGCGATCTTCCTGGCCTTGTCGGCCTGGGTGTTGATCACACGCCGCGACTTTCAGTGGATGGGTGGCATGCTCTTCGCTGGCATGGTGGTCGCGCTGCTCGCCGGACTGGCGGCGATGTTCTTTCAGATTCCCGCACTGGCACTGGCCGTGTCGGGCGCTGTAGCGCTGATCTCTGCGGGCCTGATTTTGTATGAGACGAGCGCGATCGTGAATGGCGGCGAGACAAATTACGTTCTGGCCACCGTCAGCCTGTTCGTGTCGCTCTTTAATTTGTTCACCAGCCTGCTGCACTTGTTTGGGATTGGCTCAAACGACTAAACAGATGATGACGGAGATTTGACTGATGAAGTGTCCAAGCTGTGTCAATGCCTTGCTCGTCATGAGCGAACGCCAAGGAGTGGAAATCGACTATTGCCCACAGTGTCGGGGCGTCTGGCTGGATCGTGGCGAGCTCGACAAGCTGCTCGACCGCGCTGCCACTCAGGCACCCGCACAAGCTGCTGCTCCGGCTGTGCAGTACCAAAGCGCGCATCATCAGCAGGCCGCGTATCAAGCTCGGCATCACGAACGAGACTACTCGTCGCACAAGAGCCATTACAAGCATAAATCCTGGCTCGCCGAGATCTTTGATTGACGGGTCTTCCCCGTAACGCCCCTGCAAAGGGACACTCACTTTGTTTGAACAGAAAAACAAAGTGAGTGTCCCTTTGTTTTTCTTTGCTTTTTTATCGCCGCACCAAGAACCGTCTTTCCTCTTCCATCAAGCCCCTGACGGCGTCCATATCGCTTAGCGTGCGGGGTTGTTTCATATCGCGCCAGTCATAGCTGCGATTGGTCGTTCTGTCGAACACAATGTCATCAATCCAGTAAGCCTGCATCATGTAAGACGCCAGTAGCGTCCCTCGCCGCTCGGGCAAATGGAAAAGGTTCATGCCATGGCTGTACGCCTCGGCAGGTGATTTGCAGCCCAGTGCTTCTTGCATCAGCGTGGGCACGATGTCTTGATGCAGTGAGAGCTTCGTTTCGCGGCGTGCAGCGAACTGCCCGGGTGCCATCATCAGCAGCGGTGTCTGTGTCTGCCAACGCGTGAAATTACTGCCATGCCCCCAATAGCCTAGCCCGTTCTCGTTGAACTCTTCGGCATGATCGCCCGTGATCACCACCCAGCTGGTGTCCAGCACACCGGATTTGCGCGCTGCTTCCAGTACGCGCCCCAGCAGGGCGTCGGAATAGAACAGGCTGTTGTGATAGTCGTTCTTGTACGGCACATTGTCTGCCTGCTTGTCGAGCGCAAAACCACCTTTCAATGTGGGAAGCGGCTTGAAGCGCGCATAGTCCTGCGGATAGGTATAGGGCGAATGCGACGAGGTCAGAAAAAGAAAATCAAACCTCGGTGCGGCTGTCGTGTTCTGTAGCGATGAAAGGTATTTTTCTATGACCTGCTCATCGGATTTTTCCGTATGAATCTGGCTTTCTGGCACTCGCCCAAAAAACAGTTTACCCAGCGAGAAACCATCCAGACGACTTGAGGTGAATACGCTGCTCTGGTAACCCTGCTGATGCAGTGTCTCGGTGAAGAGACTCGGATAACGTGCAGGCGAGGTCTTGAACAGTTCGAAATAATTCGGATGCAGTCCATACATCAGCCCGAACAGTCCGGGTACGGTGACAGCGCCACTGGACAGATGTTTGTCGAAACGCGTCGCGCGCGCGGCGAATGCCGACAGACGGGGCATGATCTCCGGCGTCAGGCTGTCCGCCTGCCAGCTCTCGACAACGATCATCAGGATCGAGGGAGGGGTTGGTGATGGCCTGCACTCGGGGCTGTGCAGCGGGTACTGGACAATACCGCCGGGCTGGTCGGCCACCCTGGTGACCTGACCGTGGCTGGCCGGGAACATCTCGGGCCACCAGTCGCTGATGTGCTGCGCATGGCGCCCGCTCTCTACCGGGTAGTACAAGGGCATGTACGGACGATAGCCCGTGATCTCTTCACGGGTGAATTGGGCTGCCCAGATATTGATGACTGAGTTGGCGGAGAGTCCAGCGGGCATCAGCAACAGACCCGCGGCAAACCAAGGCAAATGTCGCGACGTACCCGTGCGGCGTGCAGCATATAGCCACAGAAGCAAAGCCAGCATCAGCAAGGCGAAGCTGCCCGATAGCACAAGTACGAATGGCGGGATACCCATGCCTCGAAAATCGAACACGAACATGCGCACCATCAGCCAGTCGAGATGGAAGCGGTACAGATTGAAGACCGCCAGATCGATGAAGAGATACATCAGCCAGATCCATCCCAGCACCGGTAAAAGCCAGCGCAGCGGAGCGAGCAGATTCAAAGGCGACAACAGCAGACTGATAATGAGCAACAAGCTGCCGTAGTAGCCTGCGATACTGAACTGATAGACCCATGGAAGTGCGCCAGCGGCGGCTGGCGCGTCTCTCAGAAACAGCGCGACCATGCCTGCGGTCAAAAGACACAGGTAGAAGGTGAATTTGATCTGATCGTTGAGGCGCTGTTTCATTGACACGCAGGGACAGGATGCTGCGCGATTATATGCCTGATGTTATGCCTGATGATCTGCACCTATAATGAGGTTCAGCCCGATGATGGGGAGCTTGAAATGAAAAAGACATGCATTCTCATCGCCACACTGAGCCTCGGTCTCAGCTTGGGCGCGGTGGCGGCGGACCAAGAGGAAAAGCCCGCTGCGGCACCGCCCGCCAAGCCAGGTGAGACGCCTGCCTTGTCAGAGATACCGACGATGAAGGCTCAGGGTGAGCGCATGGTGACGCTGATGGAGCAGCTGTCCAAGGAAAGCAATCCGGACATCCGCCGCCGCATCATGGCGGAGGCGATGTGCCCGCAGTAGTCAAGCCCCGACGCAGGATTGCAAGGTGAGGGGCGCCGGGTTGGTGCGCTAGAGCGAGTGTGGCTTACTCGGTTTGGCTCACTCTGAGTGCCAACGAGGTTTTTTTTATTAGGTTGGTTCTCCTGAAAATCACCTGGGCGTGCCACCCAGTATCCACATTGCGATAATCAAAGCGTCTGCTTCATCAAGCCCCTCGTAGGCAGGATGTGGCACACCACCCCAGCGCCCTG
>JBEDGK010000033.1:0-4038 GCA_041174665.1 Pseudomonadota bacterium | reverse complement strand
TGGATCACGCGCTCGGCCACCACCGACGGCGAGTCATCCACCGGAGAGAGCGCAATGCGGATCTTCGCAATCGAGGTCGCGCCCGATGGGTCGCTCACGAAGTACTCGACCGTATCGGTCACCCCGTACTGATCCGAGGGCGGGGTGTAGTGGATCATGCCATTGGCCAGCAACTCGGCCTTGCCCAGCGCGACGCGACCGATGCCGGTGATGGCCAGAGCGTCGCTTTCGGGATCACAGTCATTGGCCAGAAGGCTTTTGCTATCGATCAAGAGTGGCACATCCTCGGCAGAGAAGACCGATTCGCCCAGCACGGTCGGTGCATCGTTGACGGGTAGAAGCTTCATGTTCAGGCGCTGCTCAAAGACACGACCCAAGGCGTCGGCCAGCACCACGGTCAGGGTCGCGTCGCCGGTGAAGTTGGCTTGCGGCCGGAACTGCAGCAGACCCTGTGCATCATCGACGACGGCGCTGCCATGGGTACTGCTGCGAATGCCCAGCAGTTTGACCGCGCCAGCGGCGCGGCCCAGCTGCGCCATTGCCCGCTGTTCGAGCGGCGCATAGCCCACCTTGAGCGTGGCGTCTTCATTGAAGACGAGGTACAGCGGGGCGAGGCTGGCGACCGGTTGCTGGGTGACGTAGACCTGCTTGGTGCCAAGCGGTGCCTCGGGGCGGGCCGGGTCACTGATGGGAATGGCTTGTTGGGTGACCAGGCGGCTGTCCTGAGCGCCCTTGGTGATCTGAAGCAGGCTATAGATATTCGATGGCAGCAGGGAGTGTTCGGGGAGCTCGTCTTGCGTGAGATCGACTTTCACCGGATCGATCACCGGGTCGCTGACGATATCGGCGGCTGAGACCTTGCGGCTCTCTACCCAGCGATCATCGAACGCGGTAGTGTTGGCCACCGCTTGCGTGCCCAGCGGGTTACCGAAGCGCGCTAGCTGATCGTCGCCCACCGTCGATGCCAACCCTGACGAGGCCTCACCGAGCTTGCGAAACCGGATGCGCATCTGCGCGAGTTGTTCCCGAAACGACGGATCGACCCAGACACTCTCATCCCCGAAGTAAATCACCGTCTCGGCATCAGAACTGGCCGCAGTTGATCTGAGGCTTTGCACGATATCGGCAAACTCTGCGGCTTCGGGATTCAAGCCATAGCGTTTGGCCAGCGCTACGAGTTCACTGCGGCGCTCGGCCGACAGGGTCGCCGACTGCAGCGCGGCCAGCGCACTCATGTCCTCGACCATCGTCACAAAGTTCTCGCGCAGGCCATCCTCGTGCAGCACGTTCAGGTTCGCGGTAGCGGTATCCTGCACGATCTGCAAGCCCTTCAGATGCGAGAGCAAGTTCACGGTGTGCATGCCAGCGCTGCTGCCATCAGCAAACTGCACGGTGTGATCGATCAAGTCGATCGCGTCGATCGCCATCGGGGATTTGGACTCATCTGGCAGCTGACTTGCCGGCAGCCCCACCGGGCGCAAGTTCATATCAAACACTTCGAGCGAGCCCGAGCTGCCATCCCCATCCAGATCGACCCACAGCCGCAGCAGCTGATAGACCGGATCATCACGGTTGATCAATCCATCCCCATTGGCATCAAAGTAAGCGATCGAGGGCAGGCCGTGCTGGTCAAACGGCACATCGGAGGCATTGAAGAGCTCGCTGCCATCATCCAGCACGCCATTGCCGCTACGATCGATGCCGAGCAGGGCATCCGCGGGGGACACCCATTGCGTGGCCTCGCGGTAGCCATCCCCATCGACATCAAAGCGGGCGACCTGCTGATGCGAGATGCTATCCAAGTCACTGCCGACCTCGCCGGGCAGGTCATTGATCTGTATGCCGTCGCCGGCCAGATCGATGGCAATAAGTCTTGTCCATTGCAAGGCTACCGTGTCGCGTGCCGCATGGGTGCGGGCAAATACCGCTTCTTCTTCGGCGCTGGCACGTGCAGCGAGCCTTGGGTCGACCGGGTGACTGGCATTGAATGCCTCCACGGTGGCACGGGCCGATTCCATCTGCAGACGCGCCTGCTGGCGCTGGGCTTCCAGGGTCTGTTGCTGACCCGAGTGCGACTCATCCTCAACAACTTGACCCAGCTCAGATGCCACGAGCTTCGCAGCGGATAAGGCTTGCCATTCTTCCTCCGCCTGTTCAAACGCCGCTTGCAGCCGCGAGCGTTCCTGCTCGACGGGGCTCTTGGATCGCAGCCAGGCCGACTCGGTACGCCAGTGGGATTCATCAGCGCCAAATTTGGCGCGCAGATGATCGATCTCCCACTGCTGCACCAGCGCCTCGGGCAGAAGCAGGGTCTCGCCATAGTGCTCTACCAGATCCAGTCGTGACACACCCATCCAGTTCGGGTTGTCGCGCATTGGGTCGGTTTGCTCGATCGCGAAATAGAAATTACTGACGCCATTGTCGGTGTAGGTGGGCCATGACGAGATATGAATGATTGGCATCCGTGACGCGACCAGCCGCAACTGATGGGTGGGGTCCGTGATGACCGCATTGGCAGCAGCGATCTGCGATTCCAGCTTCGGTAAAAGCTCATCCAGTCGCTTCTGGAGTATCGAGCGCCCCAGCGGGTTGGCGTTCTCAATTCGGTAGGCGAGTTGTCCATCGGCCTGTCGGAAGAAGTGCGCGCTGCCCACCGGGGGCGGTGGTGGCGGATCAGACGCAAACAACTGATCGAGCACGTAGGCAGCCACCACCATCGCGATCGGATTGATCGGCACCAGTGCGCCCGCACCCATCAGGGACGTGCCCTTGGAGAGATGGCTGATTGCATTGAGCGCCGAGACCACCGTGGCAGCCGCTGAACCGACCTGTCCGGCTTCGAGCATGTCGCCGAGCTTGGCCAAGCTGGCAATCGACAGGATGGCGCCGGCGGTCGAGAGCGCCGCAGATTGCGGTCCTGAGAGATAAGCGCCCCCAAAATGGTTCGCCGCGAGATAGTTCGTGCTATTCAATAACCCCACGGTGCCGCCGATCTTGGCAAGCGTGTCGCCCGAGCGGATAGAGCGCAGCGAGTTGACCAGTGCCAGACCGCTGGAGACATCGCCGACCAGCCCATCCAACTGGGCAGTGACCATGCCTTCGGAGCGCGCATAGTCAAGCGCGATGCGGGCGGTCGATAGGATCATGCCCGCAGTGTCCTTTTGGCGTAGCGCCGTCAGGAAGTCGGCGATGTCGTGGTGGAGTTGTTCGCGTACGAATTCCACAATCTCTGCAGGCTTGGCATCGAGCGCAGCGATTTCAGTTTTCCGGACATGATTGTCCTTGTCGCGGGTGGTGAATGTTCGTGTGCCATCGGCCGACAGCTTGTCTTCCAGCGTCAGGGTTTCGCCATGGTGACGGTAGGTGTGCAGCACCGTGGTCTCGACGTCATTGCCCTCTGAATCCAGAACGCGAGTTCGGGTTGCGCTGTCATTGATTCGCTCGGTGATGACGGTACGCTGTACATTACCTTCCCCGTCTCGAAACACACGCTCGGTACGGTAACGGTCGATGGTCTTGATATCGACGGTCTGCACCAAGCGGCGATCTTCATCGCGCGTCACCAGTTGGGTATGGTAGAGTGAGATGGGGATCGCCACCTGATAAGTTCTCGAGCTATCGTCGTATGGTTGATTATCGGGCTGAAGGAAGGAAACAAAGGGCGTACCGCTCGATTTTTGGATACTAATGATTTTTCCGTCAGCAGCTTGATTGATTCGGACATCCTCGGTGAAAGTACGATTTCCCTCATACGTGATTTGTTCGATCAGCGGGGCGTCCACATTGATGATTCGTCGGGTAATCCAGTGCTGATTCTCGAAACTTATTATCGTTGACGGATCGATAATGACAGTAGAAGAAAGGGTATCGCCTGTTACAGGATCAGTATCCTTGAGTACAAGGAAGCCGGATTTATCTGCTCGGATGACAGCCATACCCGAATCCGGGTGAGTCAGAATTTGCGTACCATCCTTGTGCACCTCCATCGATCGTCCATCTGGGAAGCGACTGACGACGGTGCCATCCAGTGGATTATTA
>JBEDGK010000032.1:0-6490 GCA_041174665.1 Pseudomonadota bacterium | reverse complement strand
CCGAATCCGTCCTCGTCGTCATTCACACACCTGACCTGCAGGTGCTGCTGATCGAGCGCGCGGACAAGCCCGGCTTCTGGCAATCGGTCACGGGTTCCAAGGATAGTCTGCAAGAAGACCTGCGTGAGACGGCGATGCGCGAGGTGTTTGAAGAGACGGGTATACGGATAGGTAGCGCCGACGTGCCCGCTGAGAACCTTCGCGACTGGCAACTCTCCAATGTCTATGAGATTTATCCCGTCTGGCGACATCGGTATGCGCCGGGTGTCACGCACAATACCGAGCATGTGTTCGGTCTGACCGTGCCGCGCGGCATAGCGATCACACTGGCCGAACGCGAGCACCTGCAGCATGTATGGCTGCCTTGGCGTGAGGCGGCGGATCGGTGTTTTTCGCCGTCGAATGCCGAGGCCATTCTTCAGTTGCCGCGCCATCAGCATGCCTTCTCTTCTCCGGCCGCATGAAGCTTCGCATCGTCACCTACAATATTCACAAGGGCGTGAGCACGCTGGGCAGCCGTCCGCGCATTCATGCGCTCAAGCAGGCACTCACCGGCCTGCAGGCCGACATCGTGTTTTTGCAGGAAGTGCAGGGACGGCATGATCTGCTGGCATTGCGTCATTCTGGTAGCTGGCCTTCGCAGGGACAGCATGAATATCTGGCGGAGGATCATCAGCACAGTGCCTATGGCATGAACGCGGTGTATGACCACGGACATCATGGTAATGCGCTGCTGTCCAGCTTTCCCATCGTCTCGGCGTTCAATCATGATGTATCGGATCATGTATTCGAGTCGCGCGGTATTCTGCATTGTGTGGTGAAGATCGCAGAACAGGATGTGCATTGCTATGTGATTCACCTCGGATTGTTCGCTGGCAGTCGTTTGCGACAGACGCAGTCATTGATTCAAGCTGTCGAAAGCACTGCGCCGCGCAATGCGCCGCTCTTGATTGCAGGCGATTTTAATGACTGGACAAATACGCTCAGTAAGTCACTGCGCGAGCGCTTGGGTGTCTCCGAGGTGTTTGATCGTCGGTTGAGCGCTCGCAGTTTTGGTGATTATCTGCGTCGTTTGTCTGGTCGCGGCCCGCGCAGGTCACCCGCACGAACCTTCCCGTCGGCGATGCCGGTGCTGCAGCTTGACCGTATCTATGTTCGCGGCTTCGAGATCAGTCATGCGAGCGTGCTTCGTGGGGTCAGTTGGGCTCGCCTGTCAGATCACGCCCCTATCGTTGCTGAGCTGACCCTGCTACCTGAAATGACCGACAACCCGGCAAGATCAGCCGAGCCAGAATATACGAATGATCAGCTTCAGCCACAGCAATGAGTTGGCGTTGCTGCATCGTGGCGCTGAGTTTTTTCCTGCATTGGTGCGGGCCTGTGAGTATGCGCGCGCTGAAATCTTCCTAGAAACGTATATCTTCGCGCTGGATGAGACCGGCCATCACGTCAAGGCGGCGCTGCGCCGGGCGGCGGCGCGCGGCGTCACCGTGCATGTGCTGGTGGACTGGCTTGGTACCGGCCATGCAGCTACGAGTGCCCTCAAAGAAGAACTCGAAGCAGCGGGTGTGCGCTTTGCTTGTTTCAATCCCTGGTTCAGAAAGGGCATCGCACGGACGCACAGAAAGATGGTGGTCATTGATCGCCGGCTAGCGTTTCTGGGTGGTTTGAATATCAATGACGATATGCTCTCGGACGACGGCAGCCGGCTGCCGCTACCTGCGGCACGCTGGGATTTTGCAGTCAGTGTCAGTGGCCCGCTGGTGGAGGTCATTCATGCCGAGACCGTATCGCTATGGGCCCGCCAGCAGCCGCAGACGTTGCGCAGGCGGTTCGAAAATCTGCGGCGTCTTTACTCTGAGCGTGTACAACCACTCCATCAGGTCGAGCAGGCGGCGCTCGTGGTGCGTGACAATCTTCGCAACCGCAATACGATACAGCGTGCCCTGCTGCAGGCACTGGGTCAAGCGCATCACACCGCATGGCTGGTGACGCCTTATTTTGCGCCAGGCCGCAAGCTGCGCAAGGCGCTGATCCATGCTGCGCAGCGCGGCGTGAAGGTGAATTTGCTGATTGGCGTCGGGCAGTTCCGAATGCAGGATGCGGTTGCGCAATCGTTTTATCCGCGATTACTACACGCCGGGGTGAAGATTGTCGAATACCGGCGCACGCAGCTGCATGCAAAAGTAGCCGTTATTGATGATCAATGGGCGACTATCGGCTCGAGTAATTTTGATGGACTCTCACTGTTCGTGAATCATGAGGCAAATATCATTGTCCGCGATCAGGCATTTTCGCAAGACTTGCGCGCGTACATCGCGCAGGGTGTGAGCGAGGGCTTGGTGGTGAGCGCTGATCAGGTGGCAAAATTTTCCTGGAGTCGTCGGTTTGGTAATCGGCTGGCTTATCTGTTATACAAACTGGTTTTGCAAGCAATCTCGGCAGGACGCTACACTAAATAACTATTCAAGCGATGAACGAATCAGTGCGCATTGATAAATGGCTGTGGGCTGCACGTTTTTTCAAGACACGCTCGCTAGCCACTGAAGCGATTGAGCGTGGAAGAGTGAAAATTAACGGCGATCGCTGTAAGCCTGCACGCAATGTGCGCAACGGTGATCTGCTGGAGATTGATAATGGCAGCACGGAATGGGAAGTTTGTGTCCTCGCATTGTCCGATAAACGAGGATCTGCAACAGTAGCCCGCGAGTTATATCGTGAAACTGATGACAGCCTGCGTCGCCGAGAAGAGCAGGTGGAGCGACGCAAGTTATTCAGCGAGCCCGGTGAATCGATTCGTGGGCGTCCGACAAAACGTGATCGCAGACAACTCGATCGTTCGCGCGAATAAAGATTTGAATTTCTCATGAACCGATCTTTCTGCATCGGTACGCACTAGGCTGCCCATGCTCCGACGCTTCGCTGTTGGCTTGGGCGGTAATCCTTTTCAAGATCAGTGCATAATAGGACGTGCGTTCTATTTTTGGGCGCCAAGCCTGGCGCGTAGGAGAAGCGTGATGACCGAGACAATCCAGAGACCGATGCGCAAGGGAGAGCAGACCCGTGCGACCATTCTGGAAACAGCGCTGGAACTGTCCAGCCGCGATGGTCTGGAGGGACTGACGATAGGCGTGCTGGCCGACCGCATCGGCATGAGCAAGTCAGGCGTGTTTGCGCATTTTGGCTCACGCGAAGATTTGCAGCTCGGTGTGCTCAGGCTGTACAACCATCAATTCGAGCAAGACGTTTTTTATCCGAGCATACGGGAGCCCCGCGGCTTGCCACGTCTGCAGAGTCTGTTCAGGCGCTGGGTCGACAGAGTCAGTCTTGAAATTGCCTCCGGTTGTATTTACATCAGTGGCGCGGTCGAGTATGACGATCGTCCTGGTCTGATCCGCGATCAGTTGTTGGACATGGTCGATACCTGGCAGCGCGCCCTACAGCGAGCCGCACAGCAGGCGATAGATGAAGGCCACCTTCGCAGCGGTACAGATTCCAAGCAGCTGGTGTTCGAAATGTATGGTCTGGTGCTCGCGCTACACCATGATGCGCGCTTCATTCGCAACCCCGGCGCCGTCGCCCGCGCACATGCCGGCTTTCAGCGTCTGATCGCTAGTGCACGCAGCGGCTGACGCCGAGCGCTCGCGGTTAGCTCACCGGCGGCGCACTGCGTGTCGACGCCGGTCGCGCGTTATACCTGAAAACGCGTTAGGCTCTGCACGGAACCTTTTACATAGAGTCTTGTATCGGGGCGAGCAAGCGGGCCTCACTTGCCGTCCTTTGACACGCAGGAGAAGCTCATGCCCCACTACCAGCCGCCGCTGCGCGACATGCAATTCGTGCTCTATGAATTGCTCGACCTCAATACCGAGCTGGCGCAGCTGCCCGCGCACGCGGGACTCGACGATGTCACGATTCGGCAGGTGCTGGAAGAAGGCGGCAAATTTGCCTCCGACATCCTTTTCCCCTTGAACCAGAGCGGTGACGCGGAGGGCTGTCATTACGATGCCACCACTCGCAGTGTGAGCGCGCCGCGTGGATTCCGGGAGGCTTATCAGCAGTATGTCGCTGCCGCGTGGCCGTCGCTCTCCTGTGATCCAGAATACGGCGGGCAGGGCTTGCCGGTCGTACTGAACAATTCGCTCTACGAGATGCTGAATTCGGCCAATCAGGCGTGGACCATGTACCCAGGCTTGTCGCACGGCGCGTATGAATGTCTGCACGCGCACGGCAGTACTGAGCAAAAGCAGCTCTACCTGCCCAAATTGGTGTCTGGTGAATGGACGGGCACCATGTGCCTGACTGAGCCGCATTGCGGTACTGATCTGGGTCTGCTGCGCACGCGGGCCGAGCCACAGGAAGATGGCAGCTATCGGCTCAGTGGCAACAAAATCTTCATTTCTGCCGGTGAGCACGATCTGGCAGAAAACATCGTGCATCTCGTGCTGGCGCGCCTGCCCGATGCACCTGCGGGCACACGCGGTATCTCCTTGTTCGTCGTGCCAAAATTCTTGCCGGATGCTGCGGGCAATCCCGGCGTACGCAACACGATTGCCTGCGGTGCTATTGAGCGCAAGATGGGTATCCACGGTAATGCGACCTGCCAGATCAATCTGGATGATGCGACCGGCTGGCTGATCGGCAAGCCGCATCAAGGCCTGAATGCGATGTTCGTGATGATGAATGCAGCGCGGCTAGGCGTAGGCATGCAGTCGCTGGGTCTGACCGAGGTCGCGTATCAGAATGCGCTGGCGTATGCGCGCGAACGTGCACAGGGACGTCGCTTGTCGGGCGCGAGCGCGGCGGCCGCGCCTGCTGATCCGATCATTGTTCATCCCGATGTGCGTCGCATGCTGTTGACGGCGCGCGCGTATGCGGAGGGAGGTCGCGCCTTTACCTCCTATGTGGCACTACTGATCGACCGCGAACTGAATCATTCGGATGATACAGCGCGCCGCGAGGCGGCCGATGAAGTCGCACTGCTCACGCCGGTCGTGAAGGCCTTCCTGACAGACAATGCATGGATAGCGACCTCCGAGGCTTTGCAAGTATTCGGCGGCCATGGCTATATCACCGAGTGGGGCATGGAACAATATGTGCGCGATGCGCGCATCAACATGATCTACGAAGGTACCAACACCATCCAATCGCTCGATCTGCTGGCGCGCAAAGTGCTGATGGACAAAGGCGAGAAATTACGTCGCTTCGGCGATAAGATCAAGCGCTTCATCATTGAGCAGAGTACCGATCCCGCGATGGCAGAATTCATCACGCCGCTGGCAGATATTGCCGAGAAGCTGGCCAAGCTCACTACAGAGATAGGCAGCAAGGCTGCTAACGACCCGGAAGAGATGGGAGCGGCCGCCGTACCCTACCTGCGGGTTGCCGGTCATCTGATCTATGCATATTTTTTCGCTCGGATGGCGAAAATCGCGATGACCAAAGTATCCGACGGCAATCCGTTTTATCAGGCTAAACTGGCGACTGCGCGTTTTTATTTTGCGCGGCTCTTGCCTGAGACCGCGATGCTGATACGACAGGCACGCTCTGGTGCAGCCAGCCTGTTGGCAGTGGATTTATCCTGATGACTCAAGACATTCTTTACGCCACCGATGACCGCATAGCGACGCTTCGCTTCAACCGGTCTGACAAGAAGAACGCAATCACCGCTGCCATGTACGCAGCGCTCGCGCAGCGCCTGCGCGAAGCGGCCCAGGATGATGCGGCGCGCGTGATCGTGATGATGGGGTCGCCGGGCGTTTTCACTGCCGGTAATGATTTGGAAGATTTTTTGCATCATCCGCCAAAGGGCAATGACAGCCCGGTGCTGCAATTCATGCGGGCGCTTCGCGATCAACCCAAGCCGGTAATCGCGTGCGTGGATGGATTGGCTATTGGTATTGGCACGACGCTGCTCATGCATTGCGATCTGGTGTATGCGAGCGAGCAGTCGCGCTTTGCGGTGCCGTTTACTCAGCTCGGACTCTGCGCCGAATTCGCGTCCAGTCTGTTGTTACCGCAGTTGGCGGGTTATCACCGTGCGGCGGATATTTTATTAACAGGCGAATTTTTCCCGGTCGAGGTGGCCGCGCAGACAGGATTGGTCAATCGGGTCTTGCCTGCGTCGGAGCTGGAGAGTTTTGTTCTTTCAAAAGCACACGCACTGGCCACGCTGCCATCGGATGCGGTGTGCACCACGAAGCGCCTGATGAGAGCTGCGCAGGCCTCGTTGGTCGATATGGTGATGCAGGAAGAGCTGACCGAGTTCACACGTCTGCTATCCGGTCCGGATGCCAAAGAGGCTTTTGAGGCATTCATTCAGAAGCGCAAGCCGCAATTCACCTGATTCGCCGCGGTACAATTGGGCCTGTGAAGCAGACCAGACAGTCGCTGGCGTGCGTTGCACGCGGGAGGAAGGTCCGGACTCCACAGAGCAGGGTGACGGCTAACGGCCGTCCGTCGTGAGGCGAGGAACAGGGCCACAGAGACG
>JBEDGK010000031.1:0-12994 GCA_041174665.1 Pseudomonadota bacterium | reverse complement strand
GGCGATCTGCAAGTCGAGCTGGAAGACGGCTCGAAGGTCAGCATGACACAGATTAAACGCGTAGGTTTTTAACGATCCGCTAATTACAGACAGTTCACCAGGATTCAGGAGAAACATCCATGTCTTTTTATACCGCCCTGACAGGTTTGCAAGCCGCGACAGCGTCGCTGGGAGTCACCAGTAACAACATCGCCAACGTCGGCACCACCGGTTTCAAGCGCTCGCGAGCCGATTTCGGCGATATCTTCGCGACCTCACCATTGCAGAAAGCCTCGGCGACCATCGGTCAGGGTGTCGCGCTCAAGCAGGTCAGCCAGGAATTCAGTCAGGGCAATATTCAATTCTCGGCGAACTCTCTCGATATTGCGATTACCGGTGACGGTTTCTTCCCGCTGAAATCCGCAGACGGTCTGCAAGATATTTATACCCGTAACGGCACCTTCCTTTTGGATGAATCGTTCAACGTGGTGAACTCGGCTGGCCAGTCCCTGATCGCAGCGGCAGTTGACTCGTCCGGTAAAGCCGATCTCGACAACTTGTCCAAGTTACTGATACCACCCAAGACCAGCGGCGATGCCAATGAGACGACCGATATCACCCTGGGTTTGAATTTTCCATCGGATGCCGAGGTCATCACCAAGCCCTTCGACAAGACCGATCCCACCACCTACAACAAGACCAGTGCAATTAC
Organism: Pseudomonadota bacterium; assembly: GCA_041174665.1. Lineage (GTDB taxonomy): Bacteria > Pseudomonadota > Gammaproteobacteria > Burkholderiales > Burkholderiaceae_D > Pernthalerella. The sequence continues at coordinate 12,303 of JBEDGK010000031.1, read as the reverse complement.
AGTCTATGACGCGGGTGGAAATGATTATCTGGCGACGGTGTATTACGTTAAAACCCAGACGGCCAGCCTCGCTGACCCGACTGCCAAGTGGCAGACCTACACCTTTGTCGGTGAAACGCGCATGAAAGAGCAGCTGATTCAGTCCAAGGATGGGGCCGATGCGCTGTACGTCAACAAATACGGTCAGGTTTACAAAGAGAGCGAAATCCCCCCCGAGCTGATCGCGCGTGGCGTGACCAAACTCATCCATTTGGATGACTTGAAAAATCCTGTGTCGTCTACGCCTGCCGCAGTGGCTGGTGATCAGCTCACCACAGGTGTGAACAATGCCTGGAAAAATGGTCTGACCGTGGCGGACCAGTTGCAGAATCAGGCACCTGCGATGATGGGTGGCGATACCCAGCTGATCACCATCGAAGAGAACCCGACCAACACCGGGGAGCTGCTGATCACCTTGAGCGGTATTCTGGGCGCTGATGGCGCTACACAGGTCACCACGCCGATCACGGTGAACGTGGATAACACCGATACCAAGTTCACCATCGCTGAAAAGATTCGTTCGCTGATTGCCAACGACCCCACTTTTCTGAATGATACCTACCCGGGACGCAGCGTCACCGACAATGGCGATGGCACAGTATCGGTGACTTATTCGAAGGCAGACGGCATTCTCCCTCTGGAAGCACCGATTCCCACCTCGATCAGCATTGTCCAGACCGCGACCGGTGGCACCGGCGCCGTTGTGACCGCCAGCGCAGGAAAGATCTACAGCGCTGACGACCTGGCCTTTACCCTGAATGTGGATGGATCAGAAAACCCGATGCGGATCGACCTGAGTTATCTGAACTCCACAGAGGTCAAACAATCCTATACCGGTGCCGAAATCGCGCGCGAGATCACCAATGTGATCAACAAGACTTACGGTGACGAGAAGTACTTCGATTTCACTCAGGGTGACATCAATGTCAATGACAACATCCTGATGAGTCTGAAGGCACTGAATCCTGCCGATGACACGGATGCGGGTCTGACGCTCTCATTCAAGTTCCGCCAGCAAGTGGCACCGCAGCTGCTCGAGGATGGAGTCACCCTCGGGCCGGATCCGGATATTGCCAGCACCGGTGCTCTCGATCTGACCAACGATGCCGTCGGACTCAATGCGAATGGGGAATTCATCTTTGCCGATCTGTCCAAAGTGACGCGCGAGGATGCGGTTAAAGCCATGCAGGCCATCATTGATGACGCCGCAGGCACCGACAAGACGACAGATGCCTACAAAAAGTTTTCTACGCTGAAGGTCGGCTACGACCCCGTGCTTCAGACCTTCACCTTCAAGAACGACAACAATCTCGAGATCCGCCTGACCGCCCCCAATCTCGCCGTCAAAGGTTTGATGGGGCTCACCGCGAACGAAGCCATTGTGAATCCCTCCACCGGGGGTTATGACGAGAATGTGCTGCCGAATGGTGCTTTGCTGGTACCGCTCAAAGATCAGCGCTTTGGCACGGTAGTTTCCTATGATGATGTGACCCGACGCTTTACCATTTCATCCGGCACCACCGGGGATGAATCGTCCGTCAAGATCATGCATGCCTCGGCAAATGCGTATTACCTGCTGGGGCTGGCAACCAAAGAAGTCAGGCCCTCACCCATACCCTTCCGCGGCATCGTCTCAGAGCCCGCCGTGGTCACGGGCGGCACCATTGGCCTCAACCTCGACAACAAGTTTCGTGTCGACGCCACCAACAACCAGTTTGTGGTCACGGTCGATAATGTGACTGGCCTGATTGAAATGCCGATGAAGGCCGATTACACCATCGAAGAATTCCGATCGACGCTGGAAAATCGAATTAATGCACTGGCGGATCGCTATGGTCGCACGGTGAATGGTGTGAAGGTCGATATTCAGGGCGACAAGAACAAGTTTTTTGTAGTGAGAACCGGAACCTCGGGAGATAACTCCTTCCTGAAAGTGTCGGGCAACAGCATCTGGGGATTGGACAATCTGCCCAGTGCACGTGGGACGACCAGTACCTGGCAAGAGCCCACACAGGCCAGAAACGAGGATGGCTTCCCGCTGTACGTCAGCCGCGATGGCAAAGAGACGACCGATCCGGGACAGTTCTCTGAAGATGAAACCCGAGATTTGTGGACGCCGGTGTACTACGATAATGGTGAGCTCACCTTCAATAACAAGGGTGATCTGGTCTCCCCCTTCGAAGAGATTTCTTTCGATCGTGCGACCCTGGGGGATTCAGGTTCCACGCTGCAGTTTTCCATCGATTTCACCGCCTCGACACAGTATTCCTCACCGTTTTCTATCCGCAAGCAGGATCAGAACGGTCGTCCCGAGGGAGATTTGATCGGCGTCGATATTCAGGACGATGGTCTGGTCAATGCAACGTACTCCAACGGCACTACCAAGTCGCTGGCCAAGATCGTGCTGGCTAACTTTGCCGCGCCTACCGGGCTGCGACAGTTGGGTGATGCCAGTTACTACGCGACCTCCAAGTCGGGCAATGCGCGCTACGGTGAAGCGGGCTCAGCCGGTTACGGAACGGTGCGTGCAGGTGCGCGCGAGCGAGCCAACGTGGACTTGACCAATGAGCTGGTGGAATTGATCACTGCGCAGCGCGCGTTCCAGGCGAATGCAAAAGCGATTGAAACCAACAACACGCTGACGCAGGCCATCATCAATATCCGGAATTAATAGCGACTGATTTCTGACGAGAAGACCACATGGACCGCTTAGCCTTTACCTCGATGGCGTCAATCAATGAGCGACGCTTGCTGCGCGAGCAGCTCAATAACGAGCTGGCCAATGTGTCCACGGTCGGCTTCAAGAAGAGCTATGAAAACGCCATGGTGGCCGTGAAGGCGGCTGGTGACGGCTGGGACTCACGTATTCAGCCGTATATCGAAAAATTCAATGCCGTGAATCTCGACCAGGGTCACCTGATGGTGACCGGACAGAAGCTGGATGTGGCACTGACCGACAAGAACGTGCTGGGCGTGCGTGCGAAAAATGGTGAACTCGCATTTACGCGCCGAGGCGATCTGAAGGTCAATTCACAAGGCGTGCTCGAGACAGGATCCGGCAATGTGGTGCTATCGCAAGAGGGCAATCCCATCACTATTCCTGCAGGCTTTGATATACAGATGACCCGGGAGGGCGATATCTTTGCCCGCGACCCCTTGCAGCCCGTGGATGCACCGCCGGTGCTGATCGGGCGAATGATGCTGCGCGATGCCAGTCAAATTACCCTTCAGCGCCGCGAAGACACGCTGTATACCCCGCACATTCAGTTCCGTAGCCCGAATGGCGATTTTGCACCGGGCCCCAACACACCGCAAATTGTGCCGGGTGCGCTCGAGGCCAGCAATGTGAATCCAGTGACCGCCATGGTGAAGCTGATTGACTTCTCGCGCTCATTCGAGACACAGGTCAAGACCATCAGCGAAGCCAAGCAACTTGATGAGGCGGGCAGCAGCATGCTGAGGGCACGATAAATGCTTGGGAATTGAAAATCTAAATTTTTTTAACTGAATAGAACAAAAGCCGACATCTCCCGAAATCAGATATCGGCAGCAGCAAACTCAACTTGAGTACCCATCCTTGATGAGGGTACCGAAAAAAGAGAGGTAAACATGGACGCTTCATTGTGGGTAGCCAAGACTGGCCTGGATGCGCAGAACACGCGGCTTAACGTCATTTCGAACAACCTCGCCAATGTCAACACGACAGGTTTCAAGCGGGACCGAGCGAATTTCGAAGATCTGCTCTACCAGAATGTGCGTCAGGCAGGCGGTCAGACCGCGCTGACCACGCAGTCGCCAACCGGTCTGATGCTGGGTACAGGTACTCGCGTGATCTCGACCGAGAAGCTGCACTCGCAGGGCAACATGATCAATACCCAGAATGCGCTGGATATCGCGGTCAATGGCGAGGGTTTTTTCCAGATCGTTCAGCAGGATGGCACGATCGCTTACACGCGCGATGGCTCATTCAAGCTCTCCAATACCGGACAGATAGTGACCTCCACGGGCCAGCCATTGCAGCCCGCGATTGTCATTCCCGCCAACGCATCCTCAATCACCATCGGTGAAGATGGCATCGTCAGCGTCGAGCTCTACGCCGGCGGTGGCGCGCAGCAGTTAGGTCAGATACAGATTGCGCGCTTCATTAATCCCCCTGGTTTGACGCCTCTGGGCGGCAATCTGTTCAAAGAGACGCTGGCCAGCGGCCCGCCGCAGTTGCTGAACCCTGGCACGCAGGCAGCCGGCACACTGCGACAAGGCATGCTCGAGGCATCGAACGTGAACGTGGTCGAAGAGATGGTCAACATGATCGAGACTCAGCGCGCCTATGAAATCAACTCGAAGGCTATTGCGGCAGCCGATGGCATGTTGCAATTCCTGAATAACAAAATCTGATCGGAGCACTGATGAGTAAGATGAAATCAATCGTAGTGCTTGCCCCGTTGGCTGCGCTACTGGCCGCCTGCGCTGCTCCGATGCCAATGGCGCATTCACCGCAATTTGCGCCAGTGCAGCCATTACCGCGGGAAAATGTGAAGCTGACTACCGGCGCGATCTTCGCCGCCGACAGCACCGACATGTGGCAGGCCAAGCGCCGCGATTACCGCGTCGGCGACATCATCACCGTGCTGCTCGATGAGCGCGCCCAGTCTAATCGCACCCTCAGCAACGAGACCAGCCGTGAATCCACGAACGATGTCGTGCCCCAGGGTCTGACCAATCGTCTCTCAGGCTTAAACAGCGCACTCGGCGGCTTGAAGACCGATGGCGGCACCATTACCAACAGAGGTACCGGCACAGCCGGCCAGCAAGCCTCGCTGACCGGTTCGGTCGCAGCCACCGTGATCGAGGTACAGGCCAATGGCAATCTGGTCATTCGCGGCGAGAAGCAGTTATCCCTGTCCGAAGGCGGCGAGATCATCCAGGTATCAGGTGTGATACGTCCGGAAGATGTGAGCGCGATCAGCACCGTGCAGTCGCGTCGACTGGCGAATGCACAAATCGCTTACCGGGCGGCCGGTGACCTTGCCAATGCGACCCGTGCGGGCTGGGGCACCAGTGCGCTGTGGAAGTGGTGGCCCTTCTGATACCGGAGAAAGCAGACATGAGAAAACGATTTCTTAAACAATTTGCGGGCATCACGATGCTGGCGCTGTGCGTTTGCGGCCCGGCACAGGCCGACCGAGTGAAAGACCTCGCCAGTGTGGCGGCGGTGCGTACCAATCAGCTGGTCGGCTACGGTATCGTGGTCGGTCTACCGGGCACGGGAGATGGCGCGCAGGTCGCGTTCACCGTGCAAACCGTGCGTTCCATGCTGGTCAAAATGGGTGTCGGCCTTGATGGCCCGCTGTCCGACTTTGAGCGTGCTGCGGCAGCCGCGGGTCGTATGGATGTACAAAACGTCGCCGCAGTCATGGTCACCGCTGAGCTACCCGGCATGGCCAAACCCGGCCAGCGGATTGATGTGAATGTTGGCACGCTGGGCAAGGCCAGCAGCCTGCGCGGCGGCACGCTGATTCTCACCAGCTTGCGTGGCGTGGATGGCGAAGTCTATGCGTTGGCCCAGGGCTTGGTGACAACGACCGGCATTGACGCCAATGCCGCAGGATCCAAAGTAGCCATCGGCGTACCCACCTCGGCACGCATTCCGAATGGTGCGACTGTTGAGCGCATGGTCGATACACCGTTCGACAAATCCGATACCGTGGTGATGAATGTGCGTGATCAGGATTTCACGACCACCACCGCGATCGTTGATGCCGTCAACAAAACCTTCGGTGCTGACACCGCCAAAGCATTGGATGGCGTCTCGTTGTCTGTGCGCGCACCGACTGACATGTCCAAGCGCGTGGCCTTTATGAGCATGATCGAAAATCTCGATGTCGTACCGGGAGAAGCACCGGCCAAAGTGGTGGTCAATTCGCGCACCGGCACCGTGGTCATCAGCCGCAATGTGAAGGTCACGGCTGCCGCTGTCTCGCATGGCACGATTTCGGTGGCGATTGCCGCAACCAATGAAGTCAGCCAGCCAAATGCCTTTGCACAGGGCCAGACGGCCGGTGTACAGAACGCGAATATCGCTGTCAACGAGCCCAACAAACCGATGTTCCTGTTCCAGGCCGGCGTGGATCTGCGTCAGATCGTCGATGCGATCAACCAGGTCGGTGCGTCGCCGTCGGCACTGATCGCGATTCTCGAAGCACTGAAAAGCTCCGGCAGCCTTCGCGCCGAGCTGGTCGTGATCTGATAGACAAGCACCAGGGATACCGAGATGAGCGACTTCGATCTGCCTAAAAGCTCGCTGGACTTTGCCGGCATGGGCGCACTGCGCGGCAAGGCGCAGCGTCATGAGGAAAAGGCGACGCGCGAGACCGCAACGCAGTTCGAGGCAATGTTCATCCAGATGATGCTCAAGTCCATGCGCGAGGCGGTGCAAAAGAATGATCCGATGCGCTCCTCACAGCAGGACACGTTCGAAGAGATGTACGACCGAGAATTGTCGATGCAACTGGCCAAGCGGAACACATTGGGGGTGGCTGACATGATTGTCAAGACAGTCGAGCGTAACAAGTCCGGCGGCGCAGAGTTCAAGGCCAAGGCTGAGCCCATGCAGCTCAAGCCCGATGCCCAACCCATGGCGATCGAGGGACCCAAGGCAATGCCTGTGATTCGTCCCGAAAAATTCACCATCAAACCGCGTGCCGTCACTTCGACGGGTGGCACGGGAGCTGAATAATGAGTGACCTGCTTGGCATCAGCAGTGGTGCAGTGATGGCCTACCAGCGTGCGCTGGGTACGGTCAGTAATAATATCGCCAATGTGGGTACGGATGGTTACGTCCGCCAAGAGACGGCGCTGGCCGAGGCGGTACCGCGCAAGCTCGCGCGCATGTATGTCGGCACGGGTGTCTATGTGGATGGCATACGTCGCGCGTATGACGAATTCCTTGAAAAAAATCTGCGTAACAGTACCAGCGAGTTGAATACGCAGCAGCCTATGGTCGATTTCGCCAATCGTATTATCGATATCATGGGTAGCGACAGTATTGGCTTGCCGCCAGCGCTGAATCAGTTTTTCGAGTCAGCAAGATTGCTCTCCACGGATCCCTCCTCGAATATCCTGCGTGCCCAATTTCTCAGAGATGCCGATGGCGTCGCGGGACGTTTTCGCGAACTGTCATCGCAAGTAGCCACCGTCGATACCGAAACACGCGAGGCGACCAACAACACGCTGGACAAGATCAACACGCTGACCAAACAGATTGCCGTACTGAACAAACAGATGGTGCGTGAAGTATCGGTAGAGCAGCAGTCGCCCGAATTGCTCGATCAGCGCGATCGTCTGCTCAAAGAACTCTCGCAGCTGGTCAAGATCAATGTCACGACCGCAGCCAACGGCGCGGTCGATATCAGCCTGACCAACTCGGCCAAGGTAGGGGTCGTGGTGCGCGGTCAGGAAGCCATTGAGCTTGTGGCGCGCTTCGACGAGACCGATATGGGCCGTGTATCGATCATCGCCGATCCCTATGACAAAAAGACCGCAGAAACCATCGCAGGCATCTCCAGTGGCGAGTTGGGCGGTCTGTTGGCCTTCCGGGAGCAGATGCTGCAGCCGACGATGGATCAGCTCGATTTTCTGACGACCACTTTCGTTAACGAGGTCAACGCCATACACACCAATGGTATTGATCGCGAGGGACAGGTGGGTCAGGCATTGTTTGCCATCGATCCCGTGACCCGTACTGATCAGCTCTCGGGCGAGACGATACAGATTGATCGTGCATCTGCAGGCATCAAGGTGGCGATTGATGATACGTCACGTGTCGCAGCCGGCGCACTGTTCCGTGTGATCGAGAATGACATGAATCTCTCGAACGCCGATGCGACACTGAGCTACTCCGCAAATTATGCCGATCCGCAGCGGGCACCGGCGCTGTCGGCCGTCCTGAAGAACAACCCGGATCCATCAGCCGGTATCAATGCGCCCAATGACAAACTGCTCGGCCAGATCCCGCTGGGCAGTGATAACTGGACACTGTACCTCGACAATGCTACCGGCAACCAGCAGTTGCAGGTATTTACTCGTGATGGTCGGCAGCTGATTGGCGCCCCTCTGCTGGACGATAACGAAGCGCGGCTGCTGATCACTGAAAAAAACGGATTTTTTGCAGGTTCGACGTATTCCACGCAGTACCTGAATCAATCGGGTAATACAGGATACAAGCAAAGTAACGTGTTCTATGGTCTCAAGGCCGAACCTATCGAGCATTACGATAGCGAGACACAATTCAATATTGAGCATGATGTGCTGCCTTCGGCACGTCATTGGATCATTGGTGATCAATATGGCGAACCAATCGTCAGCACCCCAGACAAACCCTTAGAGTCAATCGCCGCCAATACATTGGCGATCAATGGCAAAGTGCTACCCCAGCTGTTGCCAACGGCACCTTCGCGCACGATACAAGCCAGCGATATTGCCAACTGGATGAACCGCGCCACCTTCGGCATGGTGCCTACGGTTGCGGTGAATGCGCAGACCACGACAACGATAGACATTCCGAATCCCTCCGATGGTTTTTATATCAATGGGGTCGCCGTTCCTCCGGATACCTCGCGCACCACACTTACGCAACTGGCGAGTTACATCAATCAGTCCATCGGTAATCTGACCAATGTCGAGGCGGATGTCGATGATGGAAAACTGGTACTTGTGAATGCCATTGGCTACGGAGGTCGCGATATTCGCGTCGCGCAGATGGATGGCGATGGCAATCTGGTCAATGAACAGACCTTCAGAGGGGTGTTGAAATTTCCGGATGACGGCAGTGTGACCATCGGTTATGGCCCTGACGGCAAGCTCGGCGACCTCGATGTGCTCGGCCGACCGGCGGGTGACTACTACACCGCGATCCTGCCGCGTGTGGATACCACGGCCATCATTGAAAGCGTCCGTGTGCCATCGAATGTGGACCGGCTTCTGGGCGAGGCCATCACGCTCAATGGCAAAGCCTTGGGAGAGCTCGATCTCAAGCGTACCTTGCAAGCGTCGGACATGGCCTCGTGGATGAACGATGTCGGCCAGACGCTGGAGCCTCCCGTCACCGCCAGTGCCAGCACCGAAATCAAGATCACACGGGCACAGTATCGAGATAACCTCGCGACCAAGTCGCTCAAGCTCAATGGTGTCGATATCACCGGTTCCGGGCCGGCGGGTTCATTCGCGAACGTGGCCGATCTCGTGGATGCGATCAATATCGCTGATACGGGTAATGTCACGACGACGACTGACAATCTGGATCTGAGCCGTCCGCTGGAAATCAATGGCGTGCGAATCACTGGCAGCAGACCGGATGGAAGTTTTACCTCGGCCACGGACATGATCGATGCGATCAATGCCCGCAGCGGTGAGACAGGGGTCAGCGCAGAACAAATGCATCGCGGTGACCTGGAGTATCACGTATTGGCTGTCGTATTGAAACATCGCATTGGTGACGATATCGTCATCGGTCCGAATGTGTCCGATGGTGGCGGCCTCAAGGTGCGCCCTGATCAGGTCGATCTGACCAAGCCGCTGGTCATTAACGGAGCCACGATCACCGGCACCCAGCCAGATGGCAGCTTTGCCTCACAGGCCGAGCTGATTGAGGCGATCAACGCCAAGGCAAGTATCACCGGGGTGAGCGTCGCACAGAACAATGAAGGGCTGATGTTCGCCCAAAGCTCGGGCCCCTACATCATTCTTGGACCCGCAGGCAGCTACAACGCGCTGGGTACCCCCGAGGGTGCCTATCCACGGGTTGGCGTCAAGAATGCGCTGGGCGTGGTGGATGGCACCTATTCCAAGGTAAGAGCCGAGATGACACCGGATGGTACGGTCACGCTGGCCAACAAGAGCGGCGCCGATATTGTCGTCGGCTCGGCGCTGGGTGGAAACGTGCTCGGTGTCGGCAATGGTCCCTACAAAGGGACACTCAAGCTGGAGAGCAAGGAAGAAATCCGCGTCAGCTTTGCGGCTCAGGGCAATCCTGCAGAGCTGGCAAAACTGGGTCTGCGGACGAGCGTCTATTTCGACGGACCGGTGCCTGAGGACTTGATCGTCATGGTGACGGGCGAGGGCAGTGGCACGGTTGCCGGCAGCTACGACGCCACTATGAAAGATCCGGCCGCGCTGGCGATGGATAGGATCACAGCGCTGCGCGCCCAGAAATTTGATGTGACTTTCACATCGGGATCGCATTATCAGATCACCTGGAAGAACCCAGCGAATGGGTTGGTGACGTTACTGGCCGAGCGTGACTACGATCCGCTTCGCGGCATCGAGTATCAGGGACTGAAATTCACGCTGAACAAGGCGCCCGTCGCGGGAGATACTTTCCTGCTCGACGGGAATCACGATGGCACGGGTAACAACCAGACCATGCTGGACCTGGTCGCTCTGCAAAGCAAGCGAGTGATTGGTGGCGCAGGTGGGCGGACGATTGCCGAATCGTATGAAGAAACCGTAGGCAAGGTTGGTAACTTCTCCAATCAGGCCACGATCGCGCAGAAAGCGCTGCAGGTGGTGAATGATCAGGCGATCGAGGCCAGGGACAAGGTATCTGGCGTGTCGCTGGATGAAGAGGCAGCCGATCTGATCCGTTTTCAGCAGGCCTATCAGGCCTCTGCCAAGGCCATGCAGGTAGCCAATACCTTGTTCGATGCGATTTTGCAGGTCTGATCGCAAGCAGTTATCGCTTAAAGAGGCTCATTCATGGAAATGTCCACCAATTTATACTTTGACCGGGCGATCTCCCAGATGGGAGTGACGCAGGACAGGCTAGCCAAGACGCAGACGCAGCTGTCGACCTCCAAGCAGGTGATCAAGCCCAGTGATGCGCCGGACAAATCGGCCACGATCACTCGCCTGAAGTCGGCGATTCAGCGCCAGGATACCTATGTCAAGACGATCAATGCGGTGCAAGAAAAGCTGGCCCAGCAGGAGACGGCAGCGACCAATGCCAGCACACTGATTGACAGATTGAAGGAACTGACGGTTCAGGCGGCCAACGATACCTACAATGCAGCTGATCGGAAGTCGATCGATATCGAAGTGCGCCAGCTGCGTGACCAATTACTCTCACTGGCGAATACGCAAGACCTCAACGGCAATTACATCTTCTCCGGCAGCCGGGTGGGCAAGCTGGCCTTCGCGACCAATCAGGAAGGCAAGCTGGTGTATCAGGGAGATCAGACGATCAATGCAGTTGGCGTGGGTGACCAGAGCACGGTCGACGTCAACCGCACCGGAACCAATCCTTTCGACAAACTGGTACGGACAGACGCCGCTGGCAAGAAGGAACCTGTTGGTTTTTTCCAGGTGATCGATGATCTCTCAGCCGCGCTGCAGAACAACAAGCCCGTCGACATACAGCGCGCGGTAGGTGAGGTGGAACAGCTACAGCAGGGCATGTCTGACAGTCTGGCGAGCATTGGCGCGGCTGCCAACAAGGCAGAAAACCAGGCATCGCTGGCTGAAGAGAATATGCTGCGCATGAAATCCATGCTGTCGCAAGCTGAAGATACCGACTACACCGAAGCCATCACCAAGATGAACAAAGACATGCTCGCGCTGGAGGCAGCGCAAAGCAGTTTCGCGAAGATATCCCAACTGAATCTCTTCGATTACATCAAATAGGTTTACCAGCAGTGCAAGCGACCTTCGCGGCCCTCGTGGCCGCTTTTTTTTGGGCTGCCGTCGGCTGAAGACGTTTTCCTCTGAGACGCAAGACGCCTTCTTGCTTGTCGATGGTCCCACATGAGCGACGATGGACCCCGGCAAGCCCACAAGGCGTGATCCCGGCGCAGGCCGGAACGCATCCCCGATCAGTCCCCAATCATCATCCTCGCAGAGGGACCCCGCAAAGGGAAGGGACCCCGCAAAGGGAGGACCCCGCAAAGGGAGGACCCCGCAAAGGGAGGACCCCGCAAAGGGACACTCACTTAGTACGGGACCCCGCAAAGGGACACTCACTTCGCCGCAAAGGGACACTCGCCGCAAAGGGACGCCGCAAAGGTGACCCCGCAAAGGGACACTCACTTAGTACGTAATTTTGAAGCCGCAAAGGGAGCCGCAAAGGGAAGCCGCAAAGGGACACTCACTTGGTACGCAATTTTGTCGGGTTCATGGCTTACTCGTCATCCCGGCGCACGCCGGGATCCATCTCTCATCTGGCGCCCACCCTCATGCGAGCCGAGCAAGACCGTGGAATCACCACCATAAAAA
>JBEDGK010000030.1:0-3180 GCA_041174665.1 Pseudomonadota bacterium | reverse complement strand
TTGCGGTCCCCCACTTTCATCCGTAGATCGTATGCGGTATTAGCTAATCTTTCGACTAGTTATCCCCCACTCTAGGGCACGTTCCGATGTATTACTCACCCGTTCGCCACTCGCCGCCAGGCCGAAGCCCGCGCTGCCGTTCGACTTGCATGTGTAAGGCATGCCGCCAGCGTTCAATCTGAGCCAGGATCAAACTCTTCAGTTCAATCTCTGTTGTGCCATTTCTGGCAGGTTCCGAAGAACCGTCGCTCACTCAAAATACTGACAGGATAAGCTCTTGCGAACTTACCTATATTTCTTTGTGAGCACTTGATTTTTAAAGTATTGCGATGTTGCCGAAGCCCCATCGCCGCACGCCACCAAGCGCCCACACTTATCGGCTGTTAATTTTTAAAGAACTGCAGAATTCGTTGGCTTTCGCCTTGCTCTCTATCGTCTGCAAATCGTTATGTTTGCGACAGCAAAGAAGCGGAATTATGATTTGTTTCGCGATTTCCGTCAAGCCCTTCAGCTTGGCTATTCTCGCTTTGTCATGCTGTCGGATCGCTTTATTCACCGTCAGCAAAGAAGCGAGATTGTGCGCCGCTTCGCGATTTTCGTCAAGCGCGGCATTGACTGCCACTGCAAGTCACCCGGCTGACGAAGCGTTGTGTCCATCAACCGAAGAGCCGGCGATTATGCGGCGTTTCCGACTCCTCGTCAAGCACCTTAGCCAAAATAATTCAACAACTTTCGCTGAGCACGCCGGCCGCTTATCCGCCATTGACGCCCCCAGAGCGTCTGATAGCTTTTTGAGAATGTTTTCCGCTGAAGGCGGCCGACATCAGACGTCGCGGAAGTTGGGCGACCGTTTCTCGATAAACGCTTTCATGCCCTCTTTCTGATCCTCTGTTGCAAAGGTACTGTGGAACAGTCGGCGCTCATATTGGACCCCGTCGGTCAGCGACGATTCGTAAGCGCGATTGACCGCTTCTTTGATCATCATCACCGAGGGCAGGGACATGGACGCGATGATGGTCGCCGCTTCCAACGCCACTTCCAGTAGTGCGTCGGCCGGCACAACCCGGGATACCAGTCCGGCACGTTCGGCTTCGGAGGCGTCCATCATTCGGGCTGTCAAGCACATGTCCATGGCCTTGGACTTGGACACCGCACGCGGCAAGCGCTGGGTGCCGCCAGCACCGGGCATCGTGCCCAGTTTGATTTCTGGCTGACCGAATTTTGCCGTCTCGGCCGCAATAATGAAATCACACATCATGGCCAGCTCACAGCCGCCTCCGAGCGCATATCCCGCCACCGCGGCAATAATGGGCTTGCGCACACGCCGGATCTGCTCCCAGTTGCGGGTAATGTATTCGCCTTTGTACACGTCCATGAAGGTGTACGAAGCCATCGCAGCAATATCGGCACCAGCGGCGAATGCTTTCTCGTTACCAGTAATGACTATGCAAGATATCTGCTCATCTGCATCAAATGCCAGCAGCGCTTCGCCTAGTTCATTCATGAGCTGATCGTTCAGCGCATTGAGTGCCTTGGGACGGTTCAGCCTGATCAAACCTACTTTGGCATGTGTTTCAAGCAGAATGTTTTCGTAAGGCATGCAAAGCTCCTCTTTTCTGTTGGTATCGGGATTTCAAACATGCATTGTAGCTGCACAGCTATTTGCCATTAGTTTGAGATTGATCGAATCTGCTTGACACACGGCGCGGGGGCACTAAGGTATAAAACAAGATGCCTTGATCACCGCATGGAAAACTCTCAAGGCATTGTCTCTCCTGCTTTTTCTTGTGGCCACCTCGTCATGGTTCCATCATGCTCTCGGATATTACTCAGCTCAATGATTCTCATCAGCTGCTGCGTCAGCTGACTCATCAACTACGCAATTGCCGCGACCATGAGGTTGATGCGAGGTATGCGCGGCTGCTCGACTATATGGAACAGGTTTTCCGAACCGAACAGCATCTGATGGAAGAGCATGCATTCCCGGCGACTCAATGTCATCTCGAGCAGCACGCGCGGGTGCTGTGCGCAATGCACAGGGCGCACGCCGCCCTAATGCGTGGTGATCATGCGCTGGGCAGGCACGTGGGCGCGATCCTGCTACCGGGATGGTTCGAACTTCACAATGCCACGGTGGATGCTGCAATGATGCTGTGGACCAGTTGTCGAACAAGCCCTCCTCCACAAGAAGTAAACCATTCGACCTCTTGGCTCGCATCAGAGTCAGAACAACCAGAAGCTCGGCCCATACCTCTACCATGGCGCAACCGGGAACGGCGCTCGCAGCCTCGTACCCAATTGCCATGAAATAAACCTCAGTTGGTTTGCAGTGCCAGCGTTCTTGGCAGCAACACCCACATCTGACCGGGCTGCTTCATCCTACCAGCGAGCTCTCCCGCCTCGGCACCAAAGCCCCAAAACAGATCCGCACGCACCGGATTACGAATCGCGCCGCCGGTATCCTGCGCCAGCATCAGACGGCGCAGCGGCTGAGCAGCGTTCGGCTGTGTGGTCGACAGAAATACTGGAGCGCCCAAGCTGACAAACTGTGGATCGACAGCGATCGACCGCTGCGCTGTCAGCGGCACACCAAGCGCGCCCTTGGGACCTTTGGCGGGGTCGGTAATTTTCTCCTCTCGAAAAAAAACGAAGCTGGGGTTCGCATTCAGCAGCTCCTGCCGGCGGGCCGGGTTGGCAGCGACCCATGCCTTGATACCCTGCATGGATGCTTGATCGAGCGTCAGCTCGCCTTTATCCACCAGATAGCGGCCAATCGAACGATACGGATGTCCATTCTGGTCTGCATAGGCGACTCGCACTGTCTCGCGCGTGCTCTCGATGAACACACGTCCCGAGCCCTGCACTTGCAGGAAGAATGCTTCCACTGCATCATCCACCCACAGCAGCTCCTTGCCGACCAACAAGTTCTGCTGCATCAGTTCGGCCCTGCTGGGATAAGGAACGATCTTGTTAGCCGCAAGACGACCGCGAAGTCGCATGTTCTTCAATTCCGGATACAGTGCTCCGAGATCTATGGTGAGTAAATCCTCGGGTGTCCGGTACAACGCTGTCTGAAAAGGCCCCGATCGCGTGCGCGATCCTTTGAGCAAAGGCTCGTAATAACCCGTGACCATTCCCTGGATACTGCCATCAAGATTGCGCAGCTGATGCGGGATGAAC
>JBEDGK010000029.1:0-3693 GCA_041174665.1 Pseudomonadota bacterium | reverse complement strand
CCGCAATGCAGCGTGCCGCGCACATCGAGCCGCATCGGATCGGTGAGCGTCACTCCCTGTTCTAATAGCTGGTTCGCGATGTTGTTCTGGTAGATGCGCTCTAGCTGTGCCAGTTGCACCTTGCTATTGACGCCGAGTGTTTCCCACGCATGCGCGGGTTGCGATGATTCGACTAACACGCCATCGTGAACGGCCTGCGCGATGATATCAGTCAGATAGTACTCGCGCTGCGCATTATCATTCGATAGGCGCGATAGCCATTCTTTGAGCTTGCGGGTCGGTGCGACGAGTATGCCAGTATTGATTTCACGTATCTTGCGCTCGTTATCATCAGCATCTTTTTGCTCGACGATGCGCACGATGCGTTGCTGCTCGCGGACGATCCTGCCGTAGCCGGAAGGGTCGTCGAGTTCAATGGTGAGTACGGCAAGCTTGTCTTTTCCCGCCTTGGCAGCGAGTGACTTCAGCGTACTGACACTGGTCAGTGGCACATCGCCATACAGCACCAGCGTGGGCTCGTCGTCATTCAGCACAGGCACTGCTTGCATGACCGCGTGACCCGTTCCAAGCTGCGGCTCCTGCAGCACGAAATGCAGATCGTCCGATGCGAGCCGGCTGGGCACAGCATCGCCCCCATGCCCATAGATCACGCAGCAGCGAGAGGGCGACAGCTGGCGCGCGGTATCGACGACGTGGGAGAGCAGTGGCTTGCCGCCCAGCGCGTGCAGAACCTTGGGCAGGTCGGATTGCATGCGCTTTCCCATGCCTGCAGCGAGAATGACAACGTTCATAGGCGGAATATAAAGAGGTGCAAAATTCTAGCATGCACCCTTCGCGCGGCCTCGCAGAAAATCAGGGGATTTCGCGGAAACTTCGCGATGACTCAGAGCCGGTCAATCGGAAACTGAGCCTTAATCCTCGTCATCATCACCCGCCGGGTGCAGGCGAATGATGTTCGCTGACTCCCCTGTGGCGCAAGGCTCCTCGTCAAAAGCGATATCGCCACCTGTGCTCGCGATGCCGGTAGCTTTCAGGCCGGCGAAGTCAAACATTGAACGATCCATCAGGTGAGAGGGAATCACCGTGGATAGCGCAGAGAAAATGTTCTCTACCCGTCCCGGGAATTTCTTTTCCCATTCACGCAGCATGCTTTTGATTTGTTTGCGCTGCAGATTTTCCTGACTGCCACAGAGATCGCAGGGGATAATCGGAAAATTTTTTATTTCAGCATATCGCTCGGTGTCTGCCTCGCGCACATAGGCGAGTGGACGTATCACCATATGCTTGCCATCATCAGACTGCAGTTTCGGCGGCATACCCTTCAGTTTGCTCGCGAAGAACATGTTCAGGAAGAAGGTCTCCATGATGTCATCGCGATGATGGCCGAGTGCGATCTTGGTCGCGCCCAGTTCATCAGCGACCCGATACAGAATCCCTCTGCGTAGTCGGGAGCACAGCGAGCACGTCGTTTTGCCTTCGGGGATCACGCGCTTGACGATGCTGTAAGTGTCTTGTGTCTCGATGTGGAAGGGCACGTCGATGCTGCGCAGATAATTCGGGAGGACATCCGCCGGAAAATTCGGCTGTTTCTGATCAAGGTTGACCGCAACGATATCGAAATGGATCGGCGCGCGCTCGCGCAGCGTGAGCAAAACATCGAGCAATGCGTAGCTGTCTTTGCCGCCAGACAGGCAGACCATGACTTTGTCGCCATCTTCGATCATCTTGAAGTCGCCGATCGCTTGACCAACCAACCGGCACAGTCGCTTGTGAAGCTTATTGTTTTCGTAGGCGACTTTGTCGACCTGGCGCGCGGTGAGCGAGCTGTTCATGTCAGGCTGCCTTTATCTGAAACACTTCCACACCGACAGCTTCACAGTCAGGATAGACATCGGGTTTCTGGGTCGAGATTTGCACTGCTTTGACTTTGGGGTGCGCAAGCAGTGTACGGGCGATATGGTCACACAGAGTTTCTTGCAGCTGGACATGCCCCTGCGCGATATGCTCTTTTATGGTGTTTCGAATGAAATCGTAATCTACGACTTCGCTGAGCTGGTCACGGGTTGGCGTGGATTCGGAGAGCGGAATGAAGAGCTCCACATTGAAAAGCACGCGTTGCTCTGCTTCTTTTTCAAAATCATGAACGCCGATATGACCCATGATTTCATAGTTGCTCAAGA
Organism: Pseudomonadota bacterium; assembly: GCA_041174665.1. Taxonomy (GTDB): domain Bacteria; phylum Pseudomonadota; class Gammaproteobacteria; order Burkholderiales; family Burkholderiaceae_D; genus Pernthalerella. Next base: position 1,513 of record JBEDGK010000029.1, on the reverse strand, counting down.
ATAGTCTGCGGCAATTGGTCAGAGCGGGATGCAAGAATAAAGAGGACATGGGTGAATTCTGTTGGTAATCAGGTTTGACTCATTTGGCCACGAACATCACGTCGCGGGCCATGGGCATGAGGTGCTGGCCACCGTCGACCACCAGCACTGTGCCGGTAATAGCCTTGGCGTTGGCAAGGTAGCAGGCGGCAGCAGTGATGTCGTCTGGCGTGCTGCCTTTGCCCAGTGGTGTTTGCGTGTGTGCGACCGCAAAACCTTGCTCGGTCTGGTCACCCGACACCAAGGTGAGTCCGGGCGCGAGACCGACAACGCGAACTTTCGGCGCCAGTGCCTGGGCAAGCAGCACAGTGGCTGACTGTAATGCAGCTTTGGACATGGTGTAGGAAAGAAAGTCCGGATTGGGGTTGAATAATTTCTGGTCGAGCAGGTTGATCACGACGGATTGCGAGCCCTCCGGCGTTGCGTCATGCAGGGCCTTGGAGAGCAGTACGGGAGCAGCCAGGTTTGCATGCATGTGCTGATTCAATCTCTGTACAGAGAAGCTGGACACATTGTCATACTCGAACAGCGACGCGCTGTTCACCACGCAGCTGATCGGCCCGATGCTGGCGATGGCGCGAGGCAGGAGTTCGCGGCTCGACTGTTCATCTGCCAGATCAGCATCGAGAGTAATGGCTTGCCTGCCTAGTTGTCGGATCTCTGCTGCAGTAGCCTGTGCTTCGGTGGGAGAGGATCGGTAGTGGACAACAATGTCCCAGCCCTCTCTGGCCAGCCCAAGCGCGATCGAGCGCCCCAGTCGCTTCGCAGCGCCGGTGACCAGGGCAGTTTTTGGGGTGTGAATCACGGGCTCGTTAGCGTGGTGTTTATCGGTTTGAGGTGCAGCGTAGTGAAATTTTGCGGTTTGCGCAGCCAGTCTTATCTACAATATCGGGATGCAATTACCCGAACCTTCGGCAGACGCCTTGTCTGCGTCTCACGCGCTGGAGTCTCTTATTCGCGACCACATTCGGGCGCATCAAGACTGGATTTCCTTCGCTCACTTCATGGATCTGGCCTTGTACGCGAAAGGTCTCGGATATTACGCCGGCGGTGCTGCAAAACTCGGCAAAGGCGGAGATTTTACAACCGCGCCTGAGATGTCGCCGCTGTTTGGCGCGACGCTCGCCCAGTTCGCGGCTAGCCTCGACCTGCCCTCCCCGTTGCAGGTGCTGGAGTTCGGTGCCGGCACCGGCAAGCTGGCGGATGACTTTCTCTCCGCTGCCGCGGTCAGTGGTCTGGAGGTTGCGCAGTACCAAATCGTTGAGCTGTCGGGAGATCTGCGCGAGCGGCAGAGACATCGACTGGCGGAGCGTGATGAGGTCTGTTGGCTTGACACGCCCCCGGTGACATTCTCCGGATTGGTGCTGTGCAATGAGGTGCTGGATGCGATGCCCGTCCCTTTGGTGGTCCGTCGAGGCGGACGGTGGATGGAGCTTGGCGTGTCGCTTGAGTCGGAGCGTTTTACGTTCCGCGA
>JBEDGK010000028.1:0-5760 GCA_041174665.1 Pseudomonadota bacterium | reverse complement strand
CTGCCGGATCAGCCAGCGACAAGTCAGCGAATTGATCGCTCCGTGTAAAAAACCAAGAGCAAGAATCAACACAGGGAAGCGGCATGACGCGCATTACCCGAATTGAAGATTTGATTGATGAGTTGGATCAGCTGAAGGCCTATGGCGTGCCCGTATCGGAGGCCTCTTATCGTCACGCCAGACAGGCAGACATACGATTGCTGTCATTGCTGGATCGGCGCGAGGCGGCATTGCTCATTCTGCGCCGTACCAGTGTTCAGACAGGCGTCAAGCCTAAGTTGTTTTGAGTAGTTCGGTTCAGCGCACTAGTTGAAGACCGTTGACCACCGGATGCCCACCTCGCCCTGGTTGCGATATCCATTCTCGATTTGCACATCGCGTGAATAGCGCAGTTGCAGCATGTGGTTGTTGCTGCCGAAAAGAATCGTACCGACTGAAAGGCGTGTGTTTTCCGGCGCACCACCACCGGCTCTTTGAATGCCATCAACCTGCGTGCCACCGCCCCGGTTCAACTGTGCGCTGCCATACCAATGCAGCGTGGGCGTGGACTTGTAGCGCAGCACGCCCGTCATTGCATAGGCCGTGTCTTGACTGAGGCGGCGGTTAGTTTGGTAGCGGGTGTTGTCACCGAAAATCGCGACCTCCGGAATCAGATCAAGAACCCATTGGCGGCCGAGTTGCTGCATCCAACCTGCGGAGAGAATAATCTTTGTCCGGTTCTCTCCGGGATTGATCGTCCTGGCGCTATCGTAGTCACCCGTTGGCAGTGACACGAACGCACTGACCGCGGCATACTCGCGAAGCGTGTCATCCTTGTGGAACCAGAAAGCAGCACCGAGACGAACATCGCCCATACCGGACGCTTGAAGCCCTTTGAGCGGGAGCGGCGCCAACTTTCTGTCGACCTCTGCATTCACGGCAGACAGCACGATCACGGGAGCGATCGTGTATTTGTCCCCTTCGCCCAGTGAGAAATGACGATTCAGACGGAGGACAGAGAGATCAGTCGATCCCTCACCGGGGCGCAGTTTCGCGCCGCCCATCCACGGGCCGCTTAGCGATTGTTGGGAGGCGTAAAGCGCGACATTGACCGCGCCATTAGGAAGCGCAACGAGATCGGTGGGCAGTTGATCATTTTGAGCGCCGTGCGCGGGAAGGCTTCCCAGGCAGACCACCAGGACGGGTAGTCCAATCAGACGATATCGATGCACGGCATTTCCTTCCGTCGTATCGGAAATATTATTTTGTGAGAACAAGTGTACCTGAGGGTGATTATAAAAACAGTTTAATTTCTGCACAGAAAATCAGCCTTCAGTAGCCACTTATCGTTTTGATTTTCATAATGCTATCGACGCCGCGATAAAGAGCCCAGGGCGGGCGGTGATGTGGACGGGATCGTGTCACTGATCGGGCTCGGCGAGCCGGTAACCAATGCCTGTTTCAGTCAGGATGATCGTCGGGTCAGCCGGATTAGGCTCGAGCTTCTCGCGCAGCTGTCCCATGTAAATGCGCAGGTAGTGCGTATGCTCGACATATTCAGACCCCCAGGTCTGTCGCAGCAATTGCCTGCGCGTGCAGACATTGCCCGGATTAGTCGCCAGTTGCAGCAACAGACTGAGCTCGGTGCGTGTCAGGTGCAGGTACTGACCGTCCCGTGTCACCAGCTGTTTGTCGCGATCGATGGTCAGACGGTCTTTGATATACACGCGGCTGTCTGATTCCATTAGCCGAGGCGCACGTCTTAGGACGGTTCTTACGCGCGCTAGCAGCTCGCCGACACTGAAGGGCTTGACCAGATAATCCTCGGCGCCCTCATCAAGCAGGCCGATCTTGGTGTCGTCCTCGTGGCGCGCGGAAATCACGATGACTGCTGCCTGCAGATCTCGCTGCAAGGTCGACAGCAAGCTGTTTCCGGAACCATCCGGCAGGCTCAGATCAAGCAGTACCAGATCAATGGACGACGCACCGTGATGAACGCGCCGCGCCATCTGAGCGGCGATCAAGGCTTTGGATTCCCTGATGCTGGCGGCGGTGGATGTCTGGTAGCCTGCTCTTTGCAGCGCATCGACGAGCGTGGCACGCAGGTCGGGGTCATCTTCAATCAGCAGAATATGCGCGTGCATGCGTTCAGACCTCGCGCGGCGTGCTGAGATTCTCACGTATCGGGAGCCGCACCGTAAAAGTCGATCCTTGACCGGGCTGCGCGGTCAGGGTAATGCTGCCCTGATGCGCCATCGTGATTGCCCGACACAGGGTAAGTCCGATACCGACGCCTCTTGCTGTTGGATCCTGCATCTGCCACAGCTGAAGCCGCTCAGGCTCGAGGCGCTCGAAAGCCTCGAAAATCGTCTTGCTAAGTTCTGGAGCGACACCCTGTCCCTTGTCTGTCACGGCAAAAGCGATGTGCTTGCCGTCTTTGACAGCAGTCACGCGAACCGGCTGATCCGGCGGGCTGTACTTGATTGCGTTATCGATCAGGTTTTCCAGCAGCTGCACAATCAGCAGCGAGTGACACCACAACAAAGGCAGTTGTTGAGGTACGCCTGCTTCAATGGTGCGGCCGGGAACACGCTGCCGACACAAATGTACGGCAGCACCGATGATCTCTTCGGCCGATTCCCAGTCTTTTTTCAGATCGAGGGCTTTTTCGTCGAGCCGCACCAACTGGAGCACATTGTTAGTGATCCGATTCAGCTGGTTCGATTGCTCAAGAATCACCGACATCTGATGCAAGTGGCGCTGATCACCTTGTAGACGAAAGTCTTCCTGCAGCGAAGACGCGATACCGATGATGGTTGACAGCGGTGTACGGAAATCATGTGACACCGAGGTCAAAAAGGTCGTCCGCTGCTGATGGTTGCTGACTTTGATCGCCGCCTGACGCTGCAACACCATCAAAGCCGCAATCAGTCCATTGACCACCACCATTGTGACGAGCAGCAGCAGGTGCTTGTCCAGTGCGACATGAAAGCTGTTACGAGGGGGGATGAAGCACCAGTTGAACGCCACCACAAACACGGTGGACGCGGCGATCGAGTAGGCGGGGGTCAGCCAAAGACTGGCGGCGACCGAGCCCAGCAGCAGCAACATCGACAAGTTGGCCAGATCAAGCTGGGGATCGAGCAGGAATAGCAACGCCCTTGCGATCGTCCAGATCAGCAATGCCGGCCAGCGTATGCCGGCCGGCGAGGCGGGGGTTTTACTCAAAGGCCAGATCTTGGTCAACGCTGATATCTCACGCTTGGGCAGTGTGTGGACGCCCTACCAAAAAACCGCTAGAGGCGTTGGGGCCGCCTTGCGATGCGCATTTTGCAAGAGCTTCTTGGGGGTATTGTCAGCTCACTGTCAGTCTATTTTTATTCGGTGCTTATGCGATTCCCGGGATGATGCAATTTGGAAATTTTATAGCAAACCGTTCGCCACAAGAGCTGAGTTTTTCCAGTGCATGAAGTCACTGAGCAGAAGCTGCTGGTTGAACCGAAACAATCGTTAGACAAATTCATCCCAATCAGGAGCGCCGTTCATGTCGTCGAAACATCACCATCATCACCCCCATAAGAACTTGCTGCTCCTGATGATGGGAGCGGTGGGCGTCGTGTTCGGTGATATCGGAACCTCTCCGCTGTATGCGTTGAAAGTGGCCGTAGAAGCCTCCGCGAGTCATGGTGGCTCGCTAGAGCCGGCGGTGCTGGGCATCTTGTCGATGATTACCTGGGCGCTGTTAATTGTCGTCACGCTCAAGTACGTGATGATCATCATGCGCGCAGATAACCACGGCGAGGGCGGCGTCTTCGCACTGACGGCGCTGGTGCTGGCCAAGCTTGGCGATCATGCGCAAGCTCGCTGGCTGGTGATCGGGGCAGGTGCTTTGGGTGCCTCATTGTTTTTCGGCGACAGCATGATTACCCCCGCAATTTCCGTGCTAAGCGCGGTCGAGGGCTTGAACATCATCGCGCCATCACTTCAACCGTATATCGTGCCCATTGCACTGGCGCTGATCTCAGCGTTGTTCGCGGTTGAGCGCTTCGGCACCGCCAAGGTAGGCTTTGTGTTCGGTCCGATCATGGTCGTGGGGTTTGTGGCGCTGTCGGTGCTAGGGCTGGCGGAAGTTGCCGCAAATCCGGCAGTGTTTGCGGCGCTGAATCCACTGGTGGCATTCCACTTTTTGCTTGACCACCAGGGTGTGGCAATTGCCATTCTGGGCGCGGTCGTATTGTCGGTGACCGGTGGCGAGGCGCTTTATGCTGATATGGGTCATTTTGGTTTGCAGCCCATACGCCGTGCATGGATTTTTCTGGTGTTCCCGGCGTTGCTGTTGAATTACTACGGACAGGGTGCTTTGCTGATCCGCGATCCATCGGCGCTCGATAATCCCTTCTACCGACTTGCGCCCGAGTGGGCGCTGGTACCTTTGCTGCTGCTGGCTTTCATGGCGACCATCATTGCCTCGCAGGCGGTGATTTCCGGTGCTTTCTCGATTGCGAATCAGGCGGTTCAACTCGGCTACATACCGCGTATTCGCATTCGGCACACCTCGGCGGATGAAATCGGGCAAGTGTATGTATCGAAGGTAAACATTATTTTGTTCTGCGGCGTGGTGCTGCTGGTACTGACCTTCAGAAGCTCGGAAAGTCTGGCATCGGCCTATGGCATCTCGGTCACGGGGGCGATGGCGATCGATACCGTGCTAGCGGCCTTCTGCATGATTGTGATTCGCGGCTGGAACAAGGCGATTTTCATTCCGTTATTTGCCATCTTGTTCGCTATCGATGTGTTTTTCCTGTCGGCCAATTTGTTCAAGTTTTTCGATGGCGGCTGGCTGCCAGTGGCCGTGGCCTCGGTGACCCTGATGGTGATGATTGCCTGGATACGTGGACGCGATCGTTTGCTGGAGGCGCGCTGGCGTGATGCCGTACCGCTCAAGGATTTTTTATCCAAGTTATCTGCGCAGAGCACGCAACGGGTGAAAGGAACCGGCATTTTCATGGTGCCACACGACGATATTGTGCCGATGGCGCTGCTGCACAACCTCAAACATAACCGCGTATTGCATGAGCGAGTGCTACTGATGCGCATGCAGGTGGACAGCATACCCTACGTAGAAGACAACGATCGCGTGCACGTCACGCACCTTGAGCATAATTTTCACTCCGTGATCGTGAAGTACGGATTCATGGAAGAACCCGATATTCCGCGCGCGCTGGCGCTGTTGCGGGTCAGGGAATTTCATTTCAGTTTGATGGAGATCTCATTCTTCATTGGCAAAGAAAAAGTAGTTGCCCGCGAGGGAACCTCCTGGTTCTTTGGCTTGTTCATTTTGCTGCACAGGATGATGCTCGGCGCGACGGATTATTACAAAATTCCGGAAGACCACGCGGTCGAGTTGGGCGGTCATATCAGTATCTGAGTTGAAGCCGCGAGCCAGACGAGCTCGCGATCTTGCAGATGGTTTGCTGCGGGGTTTTCAATATGATATTCAATATGATATTCATGCCAAACTATCGTTTGAAAACCGCCAACTGAGTTATAGTGGAGGGAGGAAATCTCAATAACAAAGCGCTGGTATATCCGCGCACACAACAGGAGACACTCCGTGATGACCACACCCCTCAGGCGACTTGTCGCCTCGTCTGTGCTTATTTTTTTCACGCTCACGGCGCACGCGCAGGTAATCGATCGTAAAACACTCAGCCTGGAGGCAGCGAACAAGATCATCGCGGGTGCCATCGCCGAGGCCAAAGCAAACAACTGGCTGGTTGA
>JBEDGK010000027.1:0-12093 GCA_041174665.1 Pseudomonadota bacterium | reverse complement strand
GAGGCAATCACCACACCGACCGATGAATCGGTTCGCCGCGCGCTGGCGATACAGCTGATCATCAACCGCGAGTGGGGACTGGCAAAGAACGAAAATCCGAGTCAGGGTTCGTTTGTCATTGAAGAGCTGACCGATCTGGTAGAAGAAGCGGTGCTGCAGGAGTTCGAGCGTATCGCCGAGCGCGGCGGCGTGCTGGGTGCGATGGAGACCGGCTATCAGCGTAGCAAGATCCAGGAAGAGTCGATGCTCTACGAGCACAAGAAGCATGATGGCAGCCTGCCCATCATCGGCGTGAACACCTTCCGTAATCCGAAAGGCGACACCATCCCGCAGCAACTGGAGCTAGCACGCTCGACTGACGAAGAAAAACAGTCTCAGCTCAAACGTCTTGCCGACTTCCACACGCGACATCAGTCACAGGCGCCCGAAGTACTGGCCGAGTTGCAGCAGGCCGTGATCCGCGACGAGAACGTGTTCGCCAAACTGATGGAGGCGGCGCGGGTCTGCTCTCTGGGTCAGATCACGGACGCGCTGTTCGAGGTCGGCGGTCAGTACCGGCGCAGCATGTAAGTAGTCTGGCCGCTACAATTGGGGGCATGGCCGACCTGTTTGCCCCAACTGATGAAGCACTCGAGGCCCTGATATCCGCGATCGATATCCGGGCCTATGAAAAAACCCGCAATCACCTGGCGGGCAAGGTCACTCGGCTCTCACCCTACATCACCCACGGCTTCATCAGCATTCCCGCCTTGTTCGAACGCCTGCCCCGGCTGACGCTGCAAGACAAGCTGGCTTTCGAGTTCGGCTGGCGCGAATTCTTCCATCATGTATGGCACCGCGCCGGCGACGGCATTCTCGACGATATGCGGGCCGGTCTGCCGGGCGTTCGCTATCAGCGTGAACTGCCCGACGATGTGCGCGAGGGGCGCACCGGTCTGCCCGTGATCGACAAGGCCGTGCACACGCTCTACGAGACTGGCTATCTGCACAATCACGCGCGCATGTGGCTGGCCAGTTACCTGGTCCATCTGCGCAAGGTACACTGGCGAACTGGCGCGGACTGGATGCATGCGCATCTGCTGGATGGCGACCTGGCCTCCAACCATTTGTCATGGCAATGGGTTGCAGCTACCTTCAGCAGCAAGCCCTATCTGTTCAATGCCGAGAATGTCGCACGCTACGCGCCGGCCAACTGGCATTGCGAACGCAGCGCGGTCGACATGTCTTACGATGCCCTGGAAGCGATCGCCAGAAGCTCGGAGACGATCATGGTCTCGCCCGCCTTGCTGGGAATGAGCGAACCGGAAATACTTTCTGCGCCGCCGTCCGAAGTACCAGCGCTGCACATTACTGCCGGCACGCGTGTGCGACTGGTGCATCCGTGGATGATGGATAGCGCTGCTTTTGATGGCATGCGCGTCGGTGTCATTCATCTGCCTTTTCATCGTCAATTTCCATGGTCGGCATCGCGCTGGCGTTTCGTGATGCGGCGCCTGCAGGAAGTGACCGAGGCGATATTCGTGGGCGATCTGAATGAACTAGGCCCACTGCTGAGCCAGTCAGTATCCGTAGAGAGCGTCGCCACGCTGAACCCCGGCTACCGCGATGCCTTGCCAGCGCTGTGCGTGCGACTCCATGAGTCCGTGCGGCGCTTTCCCAATCCCGTCAAAGCCTGCCGCTCGTTCTCCGCGTTCTGGAGCATCTGTACGCAAGGCTCGGAGGACGCGCCCCGTCGCGCGTGGCACCGATGAGTCTGGGCGTCGTCTGGTTCAAGCGCGATCTGCGCGTATTCGATCATCTGCCACTGCTACAGGCCAGCGGCCATGCTGCGGTGCTGCCCTTATATGTGTATGAGCCGGAGATCATCCGCGCACCAGATTTCTCGGCCCAGCACCTGTGCTTCATCAATGAATGTCTGGTCGAGCTCGATCAGGCACTGAGCGGCAGGGGCAGTCCGCTGCAGATCGTGCATGGCGAGATTACCCACGTGCTCAATCGTATCCGTGAAGAATTCGGTGACTTCACGCTGTATTCGCATGAAGAAACCGGTAATGCAATCAGTTATGCGCGTGATGTCCGTGTGGCCGACTGGTGCAAGGCGAACGGCATCAGCTGGAAAGAGTCGCCGAGTAATGGCGTGGTGCGATGCCTCTCATCGCGCGATGAGTGGTCGGCGATCTGGATACAACGCATGCGCCAGCCGCTGGTCAGCGCACCGGATTTTCTGCGCTCACCGAGCAAGATGCTGACGCCAAATGGTCTGATGACGCCCCGCCAGCTGGGCCGCGATGATGCCGACAAGCCGGGAAGGCAGCGCGGCGGCCGCAGGCTGGCATCTCAGCAGGTGAAGCTTTTCTTCGACAAGCAGTTGCCGCATTACCGCTACTCAATGTCCAGCCCGCTGTCGGCTGAGGATGCCTGCTCACGACTGTCGCCCTATATCGCTTATGGCGTGATCTCGGTTCGAGAGCTGATGCACAAGATCTGGAAGATGCGCACGCATATCCAGTCCCTGCCCCCGCCGGCTCAGCCGAGAGGTGCGCTCTCCAGCCTGAAGTCTTTCGAGAGCCGGCTGCACTGGCATTGCCATTTTATTCAAAAGCTCGAATCCGAACCCGAGATCGAGCAGCACAACGTGCACCGTGGCTTCGATGGTCTGCGCGAGGGTAACTTCAGCCAAGAGTATTTCGAGCGCTGGTGCAAGGGCGAGACCGGTTTCCCGCTGATCGATGCCTGCATGAAGATGCTCGCGCACACTGGCTGGATTAATTTTCGTATGCGCGCACTCTTGATCAGCTTTTCCAGCTACCAGCTCTGGAACCACTGGCGAGAACCTGCGCTACATCTTGCGCGCGAATTTCTAGATTACGAACCGGGCATTCACTATCCGCAGATACAGATGCAAAGTGGGGTCACCGGCATCAATATGCTGCGCATCTATAACCCGGTGAAACAAGCACATGATCAGGATCCCGAAGGTATCTTCGTCAAACGCTGGCTGCCGCAACTGGAGCAGGTGCCGCAGGCATTCATCTTCGAACCCTGGACCATGCCGCCCGACGTGCAAGCCGCATGCGGCGTGCTGATCGGCGAACACTATCCGGAACCCGTCGTGGACCATCTGGCGACCGCTGCCTACGCACGCAAAACGCTATGGGAGTTAAGGCGGAACCCGCTCGTTCGCAGCGAGGCACTGAATGTGTTTCATCGCCACGGCAGTCGCAATCCAATGCGCGAAGGCCAGTCACGGCGTGCACCGCGCTCGAAAAAATCAGCCTCCGGCGCTGAGACGCCTCAGCTTCCGCTCGCGCTGGATATTCCGGAGCAAGACGCCTGATGCTGCCCGGTATTCTCAGCGCCGGTCTGGCTTTCACACTCTGGGGTATCTTTCCTGTCTACTTGAAACTCTTGCATGATGTGCCGCCGCTGGAGATCTTGTCGCATCGTGTGGTGTGGTCGATTGTCTTTCTGTCGCTAGTACTTTATTGGCGCAAGCAGTGGACCTGGGTGGTGAATGTGCGTGCAAATCCACGAATCGCGCTCACGTTTGTTGCCAGTGCGGCGGCGCTCGGCGCGAACTGGGTTATCTACATCTGGGCAATCAACGCAGACAGAGTGATTGATGCCAGCCTTGGGTATTTCATCACGCCGCTCTTCAATGTTCTTTTCGGCCGGCTGCTGGGAGAGCGCTTGCACCCGGTGCAGTGGCTGTGCGTTGCGCTGGCAGCCAGCGGCGTCGGTTGGCTGACCGCAAGCGCCGGGCATCTGCCGTGGATCGGTCTGCTGCTGGGCATCAGTTTCGGCTCCTATGGTCTGCTGCGAAAAACCGCGCCACTCGGCGCGCTCGAAGGTCTGGCGGTGGAGACACTGGTGATGCTGCCAGCGGCCTGTGCTTTTCTTCTCGTGCCCGGCAGCGGTAGCTCGCATGCTTTCGCCGCAGATTCGCTGACACTCAGTCTGCTGCTAGCAGCGGCAGGACCTGTGACGGCGATACCTTTATTACTGTTCGCGTTCGGCGCGCGACGCATTCCGCTGAGTATCGTCGGCCTGCTGCAATACATCGGCCCCAGTATCCAGCTGCTGCTAGGTATCTGGCTCTATCACGAACCCTTTGACAACGATAAATTGATCGGCTTCTCGCTGATCTGGAGCGCGCTGGCGCTGTTTTCTGCACAAGGGCTGTGGCTCGCATGGCGACATAGCAGGCCCTCGGCGCCTGTCTCGGCCTGAGATCCGGACGACGCAGCGCAAGCCTGTACCCGAGTCCACCCTTCGGGTATCCTCTGGCGTTTTAAGCCGCCCGTTCTGGCGTCTTCCATCGACTTGTCGAATCTTCTATCATTAAAAAACCATGGCCAACTACGTTTACACGATGAACCGCGTGGGCAAGATCGTCCCGCCTAAGCGTCAGATCCTGAAGGACATCTCGCTGTCCTTTTTCCCCGGTGCCAAGATCGGCGTGCTCGGGCTAAATGGTTCAGGCAAATCCACGCTGCTGAAGATCATGGCCGGCATCGACAAAGATATCGAAGGCGAAGCGATACCGATGCCGAACCTGAAAATCGGTTATCTGCCGCAAGAGCCACAACTCGATCCGTCAATGACCGTGCGGCAGGCTGTGGAGAGCGGTCTGGGCGAAGCCTTTGAAGCGCGCGCAAAGCTTGATGCCGTGTATGCCGCCTATGCTGAACCCGATGCCGACTTTGATGCGCTCGCGACCGAGCAGGCGCGGCTGGAAGCCATCATCGCTGCCGCCGATGGCGGCAACCTTGAACTGCAACTCGAAGTCGCTGCGGATGCGCTGCGCCTGCCTCCGTGGGACGCAAAGATCGACGTACTCTCGGGCGGCGAAAAGCGCCGTGTGGCGCTCTGCCAGCTTCTGCTTTCAAAGCCAGACATGCTGCTGCTCGATGAGCCGACCAACCATCTGGATGCAGAATCAGTGGACTGGCTCGAGCAATTCCTGCAGCGCTTCCCCGGTACTGTCGTTGGCATCACCCATGACCGCTACTTTCTCGACAATGCCGCCGAGTGGATACTCGAACTCGACCGTGGTCATGGCATTCCGTGGAAAGGCAATTACAGTTCCTGGCTGGAGCAAAAAGAAAATCGTCTGAAACAAGAAGAATCGAGTGAATCGGCTCGCCAAAAAGCGCTGAAAAAAGAACTCGAATGGGTGAGGCAAAACCCCAAGGGCCGCCAGGCCAAGAGCAAGGCGCGTATCGCACGCTTCAATGAGCTCTCCGAATACGAATACCAGAAACGCAATGAGACCCAGGAAATCTTCATTCCTGTTGCCGAGCGTCTCGGCAATGAAGTCATCGAATTCAAGAACGTCAGCAAAGGTTATGGTGATCGTCTGCTCATCGACAATCTATCATTCCGTATTCCCCCAGGCGCCATCGTCGGCATCATCGGCCCGAACGGCGCAGGTAAATCGACACTGTTCCGCATGATCTCCGGCAAAGAACAACCCGATAGCGGTGAAGTCGTGATCGGGCCGACTGCAAAAATCTCGGTGGTCGATCAGTCACGTGACGATCTCGACAATAAAAAAACCGTATTTGATGATGTCTCTCAGGGTGCCGACATCCTGACTGTCGGTCGCTTTGAAATGCCGTCGCGTGCTTATCTGGGTCGCTTCAATTTCAAGGGCGGCGATCAGCAAAAAATCGTCGGCAACCTGTCTGGTGGTGAGCGTGGCCGTCTGCATCTGGCCAAGACGCTGCTCATGGGTGGCAATGTGCTGCTGCTGGACGAACCGTCCAACGATCTGGATGTGGAAACCCTGCGCGCGCTGGAAGATGCTCTGCTCGAATTTGCCGGCAGTGTACTGGTGATCTCGCACGATCGCTGGTTCCTCGATCGTATTGCGACGCATATTCTGGCATTCGAAGGCAACTCGCAAGTCACCTTCTTCGACGGGAATTATCAGGAATACGAAGCAGACAAGAAAAAACGCCTTGGCGAAGAGGGCGCCAAGCCCAAGCGCATTCGTTACAAACCACTGCGTAGCTAGTGGATTGCTCCATCGATGCTGCCGATCCTACCCTTCATGTCGCTCTGATGTCGTCAGGAACTATTCATTCACTACATTCACAGAAGGCTTTTGTCAACTCACAAAAGCCCTCTGATGAACCCGAATTTCCCTCCGCCACCACCTGATCCGAACTCCTCGAGCCTGGCTTACCTGAATCATCATCCGCCGGGAACCCAGCCACATTACCAGCCTGTCCAGGGAAATCCGCCCCAACTAGGCAATCGTCCTGCGGCGGAGCCTGTACTGCCCAACCCGCAGCAGGACTTGATGAATATCGATAGTGGAGAGGATTCGGACATTGACACCACAGACGATACATTCAGCTCGGATCACGGCGACTCACCCGATAATGAGCCGGGACGCGGACTCAAGCGTACCCGGCCTGAGACCGACGGTGCAGACGCAATAGAACATTCCGAGCCCGTCTGCAAACAACGGCGTACCGGTTCAACAGAGCCGGCAGTACCTGCTATTCAGCGCTCCGCGAAAGCCCTACAAAAGGAATTACTGGAAGCCGTCGCCGGCGGCAAGCTCGACAAATTGCAATCGCTGGTACACCAGACAGACAGCCTAAGAGCTATTTTTACAGAGGAATTGTGGGAAGTCGCGACCACAAATGGTCATTTAGCGATTATTGAATGGTTATGCGGACATATTGACAGCATTGATCTGCCCAGACCTCGCGTCGGCGATCTATTTGAAAAAGCCGCTCAAGCCGGTCAACTCGAAGTCATGAAATACTTTGTCCGGTTCGAGAATAATATTGAGCAGATAAAAAAGAACAGCGACGCACTAATTGTCAGTGCCAAAGCCGGTCATCTTGAAGTAGTGAAATATCTTGTAGAGCTAAAATTTGACCTTGAGCGGGCCACCCTCCTCGAGCAGAATGCGCTGCACGCTGCTGCATACTTCGGTCATTTTGAAGTCGTGAAATATCTCATCGAATCCGGGTGCGCGATTGATAAGACGGATTGCTTGAGCGAAAATGCACTGATCTTCGCCGCACGATCCGGTCATCTTGAAGTCGTGAAATGGCTGGCCAATCGAGGATGCGATATTCACCAAGCTAACCACAAGGGCCGTAATGCCCTGATCCTCGCCGCACAAGCTGGTCATCTTGACGTCGTAAAATATCTTGGCGAAAACGGATGCAACAGCCGATTAATGGATGTCAAAGGCAATAATGCGCTAACTCTCGCCGCAAAATTTGGTCATCTGGAAGTCGTGAAATGGCTCGCTGATCAAGGGTGTGATATCCGGCAGATTAACAACGATAACAACAATGCGCTAACTCTCGCCGCACCATCTGGTCATCTGGAAGTCGTGAAATGGCTCGCTGATCAAGGGTGTGATATCCGGCAGATTAACAACGATAACAACAACGCGCTAACTCTCGCGGCACAATCTGGTCATCTGGAAGTCGTGAAATGGCTGGCTGATCAAGGGTGTGATGTTCGGCGGATTAACAGAGATAACAACAATGCGCTGATGCTCGCCGCAGAATCTGGTCATCTGGAAGTCGTGAAATGGCTGGCTGATCAAGGATGTGATATTCGGCAGATTAACAACGATAACAACAATGCGCTGATGCTTGCCGCAGAATCTGGTCATATCGAAGTCGTTAAATGGCTGGCTGATCAAGGGTGTGATATTCGGCAGATTAACCACGATAACAACAATGCGCTGATGCTTGCTGCACAATCTGGTCATTTTGAAGTCGTAAAATGGCTGGCTGATCAAGGGTGTGATGTTCGGCGGATTAACAGCGATAACAACAATGCGCTGATGCTCGCCGCACAATCTGGTCATCTTGAAGTCGTAAAATGGCTGGCTGATCAAGGGTGTGATGTTCGGCGGATTAACAGCGATAGCAACAATGCGCTGATGCTCGCTGCAAAGGCCGGTCACCTTGGTGTCGTAAGATTTCTCGCGAGCTCTGGCGTAAACATTGATCAATTAAATTCTTACGGCGATACCGCCCTAGCGCTGTCAATGAAATTTCTCCATTGCGATGTTGCGTGCCACTTAATCAGGCGGGGGGCGAGTGTAATGACTGGCCTGCGTTCTTTCCCGGATGGATTATTATTCAAGGCACTCCAGATCGAAGATCCGGAACTAATCAATTTGTTGATTCCTCTGCATGATATGTCAAAGCGATCTGCCATAGGTATAACGCCATTGATGATCGCCGCAGAAAGAAATCTGATCGAAGTTGCAATTCCAATGATTCAAGCCACTATGTCAGTCCCATCCTGTAATGAACTCAGAGAAGAGGCTTTGGCAATCGCTTCAGGAGCCTTATTCAAGGAGTTACTGGTGAATTTTTCAGTCACTCTCGATCAGCCGAATTCGCACAGTTACGTTGAAGCGAATGGCACACCCATACTAGCCAGCAATTTTGTTAGAGATCACTTGCTTTCGCAGTATGTCGAATTACACACTCTGCAAACCAGTCTCGGCGCTGCTGGAGTAATGACGCCGATGCAGATGGCATGCGCAAAAGTGAGTGTTGTCGCAGACTTGACAGCATGGAAGCTTCAGCATCCAGATCTAAGGCTCTTCACTGAACATCTGCCACCTTCTTTAGTGTCAGTACGAAAAAAACTCATCGCATTTATCAATAAGGATATCGAGTTGCTTGTCACGCAAGCGCTTCAATGGGAAGAGGATCGTCTGATCCCTGTCGTTGAAAATCTGTACGAAAGCTGCCTGAGTCATTCTCTCTCTGCGCAGCCGGCGATGGATATCACCAGCGAGCTCAATGCCAAAGGGTTGTATCACCCGATCGCTCAACGAATAGCGGCAGCATGGACCAGTGCATGGGCAACGGTGGCAGAAGAAGCCGCACCATTACTGCGGCCCGCGACCATGACGCATATTGAAGATTCGGAGCGAGAAGATCTGGCTGATCTGGATACGCTCACCGGAGCAATGGCCGTCAATCCCAACACAGTGACCCGTACCATCGGGCAGTTTGTCGATGCGCCGGTTAGCTCCAGTCTTCTCCAAGCATTCCGTACTGCGCTGCGGCGTGAATTTGATTCAGTCGAAGGTAAAATCTTGCGCGCCCAAGACGTGAATTTGTCCGAGCAGAGCAAAGCACTGTATGCCGATCTGGTCGGACGACAACTTCATCTGATTGCCCAGTTCTGGAGGGCTGAAACCTGATGACTGAACAACCGGCCTTGTATCTTGCGGCCGCACTGGATGTCGGCGGCACCAAAATGGCCGCCTGCGTTGCCGATGCGAGCGGTCCGCTGCTGCGCATGACGCAAGCCACGATCCGGTCCGGCCCACCGGATACTATTGCGCGACAGGGGATACAGCTGATCGATACGTGCTGTCAGCAACTGCAGATCGATCCTGCACAGGTTCAGGCAGTGGGGATCAGCAGCTGCGGGCCCTTCGAGGTACGCGATGATGCAACCGGGATCATTCCACCGAATCTGTGCGGCGGTCTGCCGAACGGCGATGATCTGCCGAACGACTGGACCTTCCTGCCTCTGGAGTCGGTACTGCGCGAGCGCTTTGCTGAGGTGCGCATTGCGAACGACTGCGTGGCCGCGCTGCATGGCGAGCGCGCGTTCGGCGCGGCACCTGCCAACTCGATCTATGTCACCTGGAGTACGGGTATCGGTTTCGGCTTATGCGTGGATGGCCATATCCTGAAAGGTAAGGCCGGCAATGCTGGACATGCGGGTCATATGCTGCTGTCTGATACCTCTGATGCGCTGTGCGGGTGTGGCAATCGAGGCGATCTGGAGGGCATGATCGGTGGGCGAAATATCGGCAAGCATCTGGGCCGGCCGCTGGAGGTTATCTTCCATGATGCGCAGCAGGGCGATGCGGCCTCGCTGGCTGCTGTGCAGGAAGCTGCGCGCTGGTTTGGACGCGCGCTGTTCAACCTGACGACGATACTGGACACGGAAGCGATCTTCGTCGGGGGCAGCGTCTGGCGGTATAACGAGGCGCTGCTGGCGCCGCTGGTGCAAAGGGAAATCGATGCACGTTTTCTCGCACTGACCCACGGCGTACACGTGCAAGGCGCGACCTTGGGCGAGCTGGTGACGGATATGGGCGCGTTCGCCTTGGCGATTCCGCCGGCATGGATCGCGGACTGGCGCATCCGCCGCCCGTGGGAAGCACTGCACACCCTGCACCTGGCAGATGCCGCCTGAACTTCCCATCGGTAAGCTCACGTCACTCACTCAAAGCCGCTACAATCTCCGGTCAAAAAAGAACCGGAGATCGCTTGTCCTCTCTTTTTCCCGATCCGCTGGTTATCAGCGAGTTGCGCAAATCCTTTGGTGAACGCCATGCAGTCAATGGCGTAAGCTTTTCCGTGGGCGCCGGCGAGTTCGTCGCACTGCTGGGCCCGAATGGCGCGGGTAAATCAACGCTATTTCAAATGCTCTCTGGCCTGTTCGTGCCAGATTCGGGTACGGCCAGCGTGACCGGTTTCGATATCGGCAAGGAGCCGATCGCCGCGCTGGCGCGACTCGGCATCGTCTTTCAGCAGCCGGCGCTCGATCTGGATCTGACGGTCGAGGCCAACCTGCGCTTCCAGACGGACATGCATGGCATTCCCCGCAGCGAGGCGAAGCAACGCATCATGCACTGGCTGCAGCGCTTTGGCCTGACGGAGCGCGCTACTGATCCTTGCCGCCAGCTGTCAGGTGGCACAAGACGGAAAGTGGAACTGGCGCGCGCACTGCTATCTCAGCCCCAGTTGCTGCTGATGGATGAAGCAACCGTGGGCATTGATCCGGCATCTCGCAACGCGATACTGAATGATGTAAAAACCCTGTGCCGCGAGCAGGCAATGGGCGTGCTGTGGGCAACGCATCTGGTGGACGAAGCCGAAGCCGCAGACCGGATCATCGTGATGGCCGAAGGCACGATGCGCTTTGCCGGCACGCCGAAAGAGCTGATCAAGCTTGATGGCCACAAGAACCTGACTGAGGCTTTCTTGCACCTGACCCGCAAGGAGGCGCGCGCATGAAATTGATGCATGGCTGGCTGGCGCTGCAAGCCATTACCGGGCGCGAGGTGCACAAGTTTGTCAGACAACCAGGTCGGCTGGCCTCGTCTCTCGTGCGACCGCTGCTATGGATGGTGGTGTTCGCGGCAGGCTTTCGGCAAATGCCCGATCTTGGTAATGTGATTCCTTTTGATCCGAACCTCGACTATCGGCTCTACATGGTGCCGGGGCTGGCGCTGATGGTCTGCTTGTTCAACGGGATGCAGTCGTCGCTGGCGATGGTCTATGACCGCGAGATGGGCGTGATGCGGCTACTGCTGACTGCGCCACTGCCACGCGGCTATCTGCTTGGGTGCAAGCTGGTCAGCGGCGCTTTCCTGTCGCTGTTGCAGGCGCTGGCCTATATGGTGATTGTGGTGGTCTGGGGCATCGGGCTGTCGCCTTGGCAGGTGCTGATCTCGCTGCCGGTGCTACTGACGGGCGCACTGATGATCTCGGCATTCGGGCTGGTGCTGTCGGTGTATATCCGGCAGCTGGAAAATTTTGCCGGCACAATGAACTTCGTGATTTTCCCGATGTTTTTTCTGTCTTCAGCGCTGTATCCCATACAGCGCATGCACGATGCTGGTGCAGAATGGATTTATCGTGTCGCGATGTTCAATCCCTTCACCCACGCAGTGGAAGCCATGCGCCATGCGCTGTACGGAGAACTGGCAGTACTGTCACTGAGCGTGGTGATCATCTCGGCGATCGTGTTTTATCTGATTGCTGCTGCAGGCTACGATCCTCAGCGGGGATTGGTGCGCAACGCGCGCGGCGGCTGAAGCCGCGCACATCTATTTACGCTACTCAATTCTCAGGCCGCATGGCGGCCTGCCTCGCCGGCAGAACGGATAACGGGATCTAGCTTAGCGAGCAGCTCAGCCTCTTTCTGCTTTGCATTGCGCAAATGGCGCTCTTTCACATGACCATAGCCGCGAATGTCTTCGGGGATGCTGGCCAGCGCGATCGCGGTGGATAGATTCTCGTTGGACAGCCGGGGCAGCAAGCTCGACATCAGATCGCGATACTC
>JBEDGK010000026.1:0-4269 GCA_041174665.1 Pseudomonadota bacterium | reverse complement strand
GTAAAGAGGTCAGCGTGCTGAAATGTTGGGCAATGCGTCTGAGATCGGTGATTAATTTTCATCGATGAATCAAGGATTTATCTTGAGTCAGTCAGGATTGCCGGTAAATTTTCAAAAACACAATGCTGCTGAAAAGCCGCCCGGCGACCGGAAAGCCTGCGCCGGGAAAGAAGAGGGTCAGGCGGTCTGCAAACTGCCCGCTTCTTCCTCAAACCGATGTTTCAGGGTGCGATGCACAATCTTCCCGGTCGCAGTTCTTGGCATGTCCTGATCGGCGATGAAGCTCACCCGACTCGGGCATTTGAAGCCGGCCAGACGATCTCGGCTCCACTGGCGTATCTCGCCCTCGGTTGCCTGTTCGCCCTCGTGCAGCACCACGACCGCGTGTACGCTTTCGCCCCATTTTTCATGCAGCATGCCGATCACAGCGACATCTTTGACCGCCGGATGCGCGCCGATCACGCCCTCTACTTCGGAGGGATAGACGTTTTCGCCGCCACTGATGATCATGTTGCTCTTGCGGTCGACCAGCCATATGTAGCCGTCTTCGTCGCGACGCGCCATGTCGCCCACCGAGCACCAACCGCCATCGAAGGCTTCGGCGGTTTTTTCCGGGTTTTTCCAGTAGCCGTCAAACACATAAGGCGTGCGCGAGAATAGTTCGCCGACTTCGCCATCGGCGACTTCTTCACGCTTGTCATTCAGTATCCGAATGTTGCCGCTTCCCGCCCATTCGCGACCGACAGAACCGAGCTTGGTCAGCTGTTCATCGGGGCGCAGCAGTGTTACCCAGCCCGCCTCGGTGGAGCCATATAGTTCATACAGTCGGCCATTCGTGAAGTAGTCGAGGATGGCAAGCTTGGTATCTCTGCGCGCGGGCGCCGAGGACACCAGCAGCCGGCCGACCGAACTGACGTCGTATTTTTTCTTGATCTCTTCGGGCAGCGACAGCAGCATGATGTAGTGCGTCGGCACCAGTGATGTGAAGGTGACTTTTTCCTGAGAGAGTGTCGCCAGCAAGGCCTCGGGATCGAAGCTGCGTCGATCGTCAACGATGCAAGGTGCGCCTAGGTGAATGAAGGTCGTCGCGAAGTACAAAGAATTCGCATGGCACATCGGCATCACCAGCAAGCCGGTGTCTGCTTTGCTGAATTCCATCTCGAGCGCGGTCGCCAGCGCGATCAGATAGCTGCCCTGATGATTGCGGATTGCGCCTTTGGGTTTGCCGGTGGTGCCCGATGTGTACATCAGTGCGCACAGGCTCTCCGGATCCACAGCGGGGAATGCTCTGGCCGGATTGCCAGCGCGGATCAGCGCTTCATACGTAATCCAGCCGCCATGGGGCGCCTCGCCCAGCACAAAGTACCGACCTTGGGGAAGCTTCAGCTCCGCTTTTTGCGCATCCAGCGTTTCGCAAAATTCGCTGCCTGCGATCACTGCGCTGACTTCAGCGTTTTTCAGTATGTAAGTAATCTCGGGGCCGGTCAGACGGAAGTTGACCGGCACTGCAACCAGCCCCGCTCGGGCCAGCGCAACATAAATCTCCATCCATTCCAGGCAGTTGTAGGCGAGCAGGCCGACACGGTCACCGGTTTTGAGGCCCGCACTCAACAAGCCATCCGCAAGACGGCTTGCGCGATCATCCCACTGCGAATAATTGAGCGACCTGCGCGAATCACGTGCGCCGAGTTTCTTGGGCATCAGCCGGGCATGCGTGGCGATGGCATCAGAGAGGGTGAGGAATTGGCTCATATTGTCAAATAGAAACTAATGGACAACGGATAAAGAGTGTACTTTGAATACTGAATTCAGAGTGCAATTCTAGTATACTTTACTACATTCAAATCAAACTTTTTCAGCAATGGCCGTCGAAGGCGAGGGGAAATCAGCGCTTCGCATCAGTCCTGGCGATGCGCATCACCCGGCCCGCCCGCTGAACAAACAGGAGCAGCGCCATGTCCGCACCAGAAATTCATGAACAATCCGTCGCCGCACTGATCGCCCGCTACCTTAAAAGTCAGGGTGTGCAGCGGGTCTACGGGCTGTGCGGGGGGCACATCATGCCGCTATGGATGCGGCTTGATGCCGAGGGCATTCGCATCATCGACGTGCGTGATGAACGCGCAGCGGTTTATATGGCCCATGCCGAAGCAGACCTCTCCGGACGGCTGGGTGTGGCATTGGTCACTGCCGGTCCAGGCGTGACGAATGCGATGACGGGCATCGCCAATGCGCATGTGTCGCGCGCACCGGTGCTGGTGCTGTCGGGCTTGCCGCCCATGCCGCAAGAGAATCGCGGCGCGCTGCAAGATATCGTGCATACCGATCTGGTGCGCAGCATCACGCGCTATGCGCGCACTGTGCACCACGCTGATTTGGCTTTACAAGAGATTGATGAAGCCGTGTCGCGCGCATTGGGGCAGGGTGGAGAACCCGGTCCGGTGTATGTGGATTTTCCGGTGGATGTTGTGCGCGCACATGTCAGCGCCGCCATGCAGATGCCGGAGCGGTTTACGCCGCGCGCAGCGATCGAGATGATGCCCGATGACGCATCGGTTCGCACAGCGGTGGAGTTGCTGTGGTCCGCCAAGCGTCCGCTGGTGATCTCCGGTCGTGGTGCCAAGGGTGCGAGCAAAGAATTGTGCGAGCTGCTCTCGCGCGTCGGCGCTGCCTATCTCGACACGGGTGAGAGCAAAGGTTTGGTGCCCGAAAGCCATCCCAGTGTGGTAGCAGCCATGCGCGGTACCGTGATGCAGCAGGCGGATGTGGTCGTCACTGTGGGTCGTCGTCTTGATTTTCAGCTGGCGTATGGATCACCTGCGGTATTCGGCGAAGCAAAATTCATCCGTATCGCCGATTGCGCTGCTGAGCTCAGAGATAATCGCCGCGGTACGGTAGAGATCTTGTCTACCGGCAGGCTAGCGCTGAGGGCATTGCTCGATGCCGCCGGGGACCGAACCTCTGCAGTCGATGCCTCATGGACCGAGGGGCTGCGCGCAAAACATCTTGAGCGCTCGAAAAAACTCATCAATAGCATGCGTGATGCAGCACCCGGCAGTGATGGTCTGATGCATCCCAATCGTGTGCTGGCGGCCTTGCGCGATGCCTTGCCCGAAGATGCTGTCGTTGTCGCCGACGGCGGCGACTTTCTCAGCTTTGCGCGCGTTGGTTTGCCAGCATCCACCTATCTGGATCCCGGCTCACTCGGGTGCATCGGAGTCGGCACGCCCTTCGGTGTGGCGGCCAGTCTGGTATGCCCTGATAAAACGGTGGTCGTCGCCACCGGTGATGGTTCATTCGGATTCAATGCGATGGAGCTCGACACCGCAGTGCGGCATCAAGCGCCGGTACTGGTGGTGGTGGCGAACAATGGTTCGTGGGCGATCGAAGTGCGCGACCAGCAGGAAACACACGGCAAGGTGGTCGGCACCCGCCTGCAGTTTTCGGATCACGCGGCAATGGCCAGAGCTTTTGGCCTGTATGCAGAGCGCGTCGAGCGAGCAGAGGATCTGGAGGGCGCGATCGAACGCGCAATGGCCAATCGTCCGGCGCTGCTCGACGTGCTGGTCACGCCTGAAGCTGTCTCATCCGATGCAAAATCAGGTCTTGCGTGGGTGCCTGACTTGCAGCCCTTGTCCCTTTGGGATGAGGCAGAGCAACGCTGGCGGTCGGGTGAGTAATTCGCGTATCATTGAAAAGTTATCACTCGCGTCATGGATGAACTAAAACACCAACAACATCTGTCCTGATGAAAATTCTCGAATCCCAGCCCAAACTGGTGGAGCAAGTCCACAAAGCCATTCTTGCCGAGATTGCAGAGGGCAAGCTGCGTCCCGGCGAGCGCATCATTCAAGAGCAGATCGCGCAAGAACTCGGCGTGTCGCGGCAGCCGGTGCAGCAGGCGCTGGTCTTGCTCAAAAATCAGGGTGTGCTGCGCGATGCACCTGGTCGTGGCTTGCTGGTGGCGCCGCTGGATCCGCAGCTTGTGCGTCAGATGTACGAGATGCGCTCAGTGATCGAGGGGCTGGCCTTTCGCAAGGCTGCCGAGCATTTCACCGACACCGCTAAAACCCAGGGCGAGCAATTGCTCCTGGCAGGTCGCCGGGCAGTTCTCAAGGGCTCGGTCGCCGAGATGATCGCTGCCGACATGGCCTTTCATACCTTCATCTACGAACTGGCAGGTAATCCGCTGATCGGCCCGGCGATGGAGACGCAGTGGGTCAATGCGCAGCGCGTGATGGGCTCCGTGCTGCTCTCGGCAGACAAGCC
>JBEDGK010000025.1:0-6431 GCA_041174665.1 Pseudomonadota bacterium | reverse complement strand
CTGCTTGGCCAGGGCCGTTAGCTCCTGCGCGGCGAGCACATCAAAGAATGCAGCAGTCACCGCTGTACGCAAACGCAGCTGAGCACTTCCAAGGTCCGAGACGGCCACGATACGACCCCGTTGTGCCGCCTCGATGCGTGCCTCGCGCTTGCCCGCCGTTTCGATCGGTATGTCCAGTTGTGCGGTGCTGCTGCGCGATGCATGGCGCATGTCTTCTGCGGCATACGCGATGTCGGGATTCGGACGCAACGAACCCTGCAGAATCTGACCCTCGGTCGCCTCGATCTCGCGGCGCGCCGCCGCCACCGTGGGGCTGTGTTCAAGCGCAAGCCGAATCGCTTCATCCAGTGTGAGCGATGTCACCGGCTCGAGGTAAGGCTGATCGGTGGCGGACAAGCTGACCGCAGTCTGTGCCAGCGCCGCTGATAATGGCACTGAAAAAACGCTGGCCACCAACAACGCCGACGTCAGTGATCGCGAAGGCTTGCTAAAAAATGTGAATGAATGTGTCGGTTTGTGCATGCTGCACTCCAGTTGCCGTTTGAACTGATATGGCCAGAGCGGACCACTGCCCGCATGGGCTCAGCGCAGGAGAAGCTCGCGGTACGCGGCATGATGCCATGCAAGCCGGAAAGCCTCTGCTCTGGCCAGAGAGCTGAGCCTCAGGACCAGTTGGGGCGTTCAGGCAAATCGAGAGGTGGGGCCGCAAGGCGCAGATTGATGGCGTCAGCGGGCTCGATGAAGGCGAGTACCGCCACCGCAGCGCCAGACTGGATCATCAGCGCAGTGAGGAATCCGGCCTGACACAAACTGCAATCGGCATCGGCAAGCGTAATGCCTGATTGAGCTGCCTTGGGTGACTCGTGCTCGTGCTCATGATGACCGAAATGCGTGGCTGAGAGGCCGTGTTCATGCTGGCAATAGCCCGCCGCCGCAGCCCAAGAGGTCTGCAGCGATATCAGCGAGAGCAGGAAGATGGCAACCAGTTTACACATCGCTGGCATTTTATCAGCCCGGTGCCGTGCCCGCGAGGCGTTGCCGGATGTCGTCCGAAGTCGCCACTGGGCGACCCGAGGCCTCGATCTTTTTGCGCGCTGCCCGGACCTGATCGATGTTGCTGACAGCATGCCCGAACGGCGCGTCTTCGAGCCCCACTCGCACATGGCCGCCGCGCCGCAGTGCGGGCTCAATCAATGCATCGATCTCGACACCGAGCCCTGCCACCATCCAGGGCGCGGATGGGCACTCTTCAGCCAGCAGAGAAAGATAAGCGTCGAGCGCCCATTCTCGCGGCGGAAAACCAAACGTAAGGTGCTGTGAGAACATCATCCGGAACACCGGTATCGGCGCGCCGGGGTACGCGCGGTGCAGCGCCGAACCCAGCCGCATGAAGCCCGGCTCATAGATCGCATAGGATGGCGTGATGCCGTAATTCTGCGCGAGTGATAAGCCGTGGCGAACATGGCTTTCCGGATTGGAGTAAATGAAGCCCTCTTTGCCTGAGGGGATCTCTTCGTAGCGGCTGATATTGGTCGATCCGGGGTCGACGACTGACCATTCAATCAGTCCGGCACGCACCAACTTATCCACTGCAGTGTACCGCTGCGCTGGCGTGAGAGGGTTCGGCGAATCCATGTCCCCGGTAAATGGCAGCGTGCCATAGCAAATGACATCGGCCTTCGCGCGTATCCGTTCAATGATGGGCGCGTAGATATCGTAGTCATCGCGCTGCTTGCCAGTGACAGGATCGTACGCATGAAAATGAACAATGGAAGCGCCTTCGTCTGCGCAGGCCAGCGCCTCGCTAACGATGTCGTCGGCGGTGACGGGAATGCCGGGCTGTCGCTGCCTCGACCACGGGCCGTTGACCGCGACTTCCAGCCATGCCGGTTCAGTGACTGCCATAGATCCTCCTTATTATTGTTATTTTGCCGGGGACTAGCCGGGTGCCGCCGGCTCCCGGACACTCAAGAAAATGCTTCGCGACGCCGATTATAACGAGTCTGAATGTGTACCGACCCACCGTATGAGGATGCCATGCGAGCCCTGCTGCTGACCTTTGCCCTTCTGATGACCCTGACGCACCTGCCCGCTCGCGCCGATGCTCACGCCGAGATTCGCAGAATGTGTGAATCCGTCGCCGCCAATGCCGAGGCCTTCGCCTACGAGCGCAAGAAGGGCTACACGAAAAACCAGATCAAGGACAACGCACGCCAGATCGCCAACCAGCGCGACCTCGACAAGCCGGCGCTGGACGCCTGGTATGCGGAGATCGACTGGTTGTTCAAATTCCCGAATCTTCGCTTCGGGCCGGTGGGTTTGAGGGACAGGCGCTTTGAGGAATGCATGAAGCAGCATGAGCCGAAGTGACGTGTCTACAAAAAATCAAAGACACTGGATTCCGGCCTGCGCCGGAATGACCGTATTGAGGCTGGTTGGCTGTTAATCAGTCATCCCGGCGCTGGCCGGGATTCAGCGTCTTTTACCACGCCAGCGACCTCTGTCATCCGGTCACTCAACCGGAAAACACGCTCAGGGCTTGAACCCGCAGAGGTAAACAAACAGCTTCTCCGTCGGCGAGTTCGGCAGCGGGAAGACCGGATCACCGGGATACTTGTCGTGGAACAGCACCTTGCCCTGAAAGTAGCGCTTCTCATAGCCGATACGCGACAACGCACGTACGCGCCGTTTTTCACAATCGGCTTCCCACACCACTTTGTTAGACATTCGTGTCTCGCGGCTGCGGCCATTGAGGAGTGTCGTGACGCGCGGCTTTTTGCCACGGGTCTTGGTGGCCGGATCGACGTAATAGGTATCTTCGGCGGCAGTGACGATCAGCAGTCGCCATTCCGCGCTGGCGGGTAGCGCAGTCAGCATCAGGAGGATGGCAAGGAGTCGTTTCACTGGTCTTAGGAGAGGACGCGTCAACGAGCATAATCGGCTCGACGCCAGCAGACTTTTGCTTGACTGCGCTACGATATCAAAACAAAAACTAAAGTGATTCAGCAGACTTGCTCTAAAATCCCGCAAGGCACCCACTACCGACGACTCCCTGCCGCCCATGGACAAGACTGTTGCCTCGGCCACCACGGCCGCCACCTATCAACGGATCGAGTATGCGCCGCCGCCCTCGAGCAGGCCGGCGACCAGCACCACGGATCCGGTGCGCCCTTCGCCGGCGTTTGATGCGGCGAGCCTGCGCGCGCAGGAGCGGGCGACGCTGGACACCACGCGCGACTCGACGTATCAACCCTCTAACTCATATCGTCAGCAGACCTTCGATGCTCGCTTCGGGCAGGTCGGTGTGACGCTGGATGTCAAAGTCTAGACGAGAGTTCTGCGGCCAACGCCGCATTGATCTGGCGACGCTGACCGAATATCAGTGCCGCGCGCAGCTCATGCAAGTCCGATTGTGCTGCTTGCTGCGGTGACGCTTGCTGTACTTGCGGGTGATGATCCCCATCTTGAGTGGCTCTCTCCCCCCAGGAATTGCGCAAATGTGGCGGAGTCCCCGGCTGTAAGGCGGTCGTCCGTACCGGTGTTATTTCACCGTCACCTCGATGGTCTTGCGATACTTCGCGCCGTAGGAACGGTGAGCGCCATCAGCAAACTGCATCGTCAGCTTATGCTTGCCCGGTGGCAGAGTGATCCGTGTCTCGGTTTGCCCTTTTCCGAAATGGAGATGCTGATCATCCATTGGAATCACCTTATTCTCTTCAATGTCTGCCGCATCAATCAGCAGATGATGATGGCCGGTACCCGAAGTCATGTCACCGGCGGGTACGACGCTCATGCCGTCGACTGCGAATCGCACGGTGAACGTCGATGGCACGGTATCGCCGTTCTTCGGCTCGACAAAATCCACGTACTGTGCAAAGACGGCACTGGCCGAGAGCATCATGGCCGCGCCAAGAATGAGAGAACGAAGTTTCATGCAGACTCCCTGTTGATGGTCGACGATTGCAGGCCGCAGATCCGAAGACACTGCGGTGCCTGTATTATCGTTCACATCGTTTTTCCATGCAGCAGATGTCGGCAGCTTCAGGTCACAAGGTGCTGAGGATTTCCACCGATACATGCTTCGATGTTATCGATCAGCTGATCGGCCAGGAACTGCATCGCGCCATCCGACGCCCAGGCGACATGGGGCGTGAGAATGAAATTCGGCGTGCGTATCTCGAGGAGCGGGTTACCCTCTTTCGGCGGCTCTTTGGTGAGTACATCGAAGCCCGCACCGGCGATCAGCCCGGTCTCGAGTGCTGACTTGAGCGCCTGCTCATCCACCAGTCCGCCGCGTGCGGTGTTGATCAGGATCGCGCTACGTTTCATCTGTTTGAACTGCTCAATGCCGATGAAATTGCGCGAAGCTGGGGTCAGCGGGCAATGCAGCGAAATGATGTCCGACTCGGCGAACACCTTCTCAGGGTCGGTGAACTCCACGCCAGGTGCCTTGGGTGGGGGATGATCAGCGAACAGCACCCGCATGCCTAGCGCACGGCCGATGGCTGCAGTCGCCTGCCCAAGCGCGCCCTCGCCGAAAATACCGAGCGTACTGCCGTGCAGATCTTGTATCGGATGATCGAAAAAGCAGAATTGATCTTGCGCCTGCCAGCGTCCACGCAGCACATCCTCGCGGTAAGCGATCAGATTGCGACGCAGCGCAAAAATCATCGCAAAGGTGTGCTCGGGCACGGTGTGCACCGCATAGTTGCGGATGTTCGCTACCGAGACACCCCGCTCGCGACAGGCATCGATATCAATCACATCGTAGCCTGTCGCCGCGACGGCGATCATCTTCAGATGCGGCAGTTGCTCTAGGGTCGAGCGACGGATCGGCACCTTGTTAGTGATTGCGATCGTCGCTTGCGCCAGACGCGCGGCGACGTCCGGCTCCAGTGTCTGCTCGTGGTCTTCCCAGCTATGAGGAAATGCCGGGCGCCGAACCTCAGCCTTTAACGACTGTCGATCGAGAAAGACTATTCGATGCATGTGTTTCCTTGTTGTGGTGAGAGGCGTCGCGAGCGAGCAGACCGGACGGCGCAGAATGATGGCGCCAGTACTCTCCTGCTGCCGCCACACCGCTACCCGGGGTGACCTTGATGCCGCAGTCAAGCATCGCCATTTCAGCGCCGGCGATCGCTGCCATCAGGTGCACTTCATTCATGTCACCAAGGTGGCCTATGCGGAACAACTTGCCCGCCACCTTCGACAGGCCTGCGCCCAGCGACACGTTGTAACGATTGAATGCTTGAGCGATGACCTCGGCTCCGTTCACGCCCTCGGGCACCATAATGGCGGACACCGTATCGGAATACCACTTGGCTTCTTTGGCGCACAACTTCAGCCCCCAGCCCTTCGTCACTGCGGCGCGCACGCCCTCGGCGAGGTAGTGGTGGCGGGCAACGATGTTGTCGAGGCCCTCTTCTTCGATCATTTTCAGCGACTCGACCAGACCGTACATCAGCGACAGCGCAGGCGTGTACGGAAAGTAGCCGCTGGCGTTGGAATTGATCATGTCACCCAAATCAAAATAGCAGCGCTTGAGCTGCGCGGTGTGGCGCATCTCAAGCGCCTTGGGGCTCGCGCACAGGATGCCCAGACCCGCGGGCAGCATCAGGCCTTTTTGCGAACCCGAGACGGCCATGTCCACGCCCCAGTCATCAAAGCGAAAATCGATTGAACCCAGCGACGACACTGCGTCAACGAACAGCAACGCCGGATGCTTGGCCTCGTCGAGCGCCTCACGGACGCCGGCGATGTCTGAGGTGACGCCGGTGGCCGTCTCATTGTGGCAAGCCAGCACAGCTTTGATGCGATGTTCGGTGTCGGCTTTCAAGATATCAGCGTACTGCTGCAGCGGAACACCGGTACCCCACTCGCAATCCACAATCTGCACATCTAGCCCGAGGCGGGTGCACATGTCTATCCACAGATGGCTGAATTGACCGAAGCGTGCGGCCAGAACGCGGTCGCCAGGCGAGAGCGTATTAGTGACAGCGGCTTCCCAGCAACCGGTGCCGGATGAGGGAAACACGAAGGGCGTGCCGCGCTCAGTACGGAAGACTTTCTTCAGGCCTGGCATGATCTCGCGAGTCAGCGCAGGAAATTTCGGTGAGCGATGATCTTCCATCGACACCACCATTGCGCGCAAAACGCGATCGGGTATGTTGGTCGGTCCGGGGACAAACAGAAAATTACGTCCAGCCATGAGGTACTCCTTCCGTATCATTCAAAAGTATGTGGTAACGCTTGTGCACGACCCCGGTCTGTAGCGGCGCCGCGAGTGCCGCAGGTTCAACTTGGGTACACAGGGAAAGCGTCGGTGAGCTTTTTCACTTCGGCCTTCACGCGCTCGATGTTGGCCGGATCATGCGGATGGTCGAGCACATCGGCGATCAGATGACCGACCTTGGCCGCTTCGGCTTCCTTGA